>JAJZZQ010000053.1 GCA_021797525.1 Thermoplasmata archaeon
CTTTCCTGATCCCTGCGTGTGCCATACTATTCCTGCCCTATGATCGGAATCTATGGCTCCTATTGTTGATAATAGTGCCTTATTGGTTGCATTGTACTGCTGGTATGCAGCAACCTTCTTTGATATTCTTACGGTACCATTGGATCTGTCCATCTCATAAACAATAAAATTTCTGACAACATCCAGTATAACGCTAGGATTGAGGAGCCCTCGTATAAGGGTTTCAAACTGTGTCAGATCCTTTGGCCTCTCATAATCCACTGTTTTCCATTCTGAGTATCTTTCCCTTGGTGATGTTATTGTTCCGTAACGGGAATCAATGCCATCACTGACTATGCATAGTTCATTGAACCTGAACATTGAAGGTATTTCACTTAGATAGGTCTGGATCTGCCTGTATGCGGACCATATTGTGGCATTCTCATCCTCCGGGTTCTTGAGTTCTACGATAACTATGGGAATACCGTTCACAAATAGAACAATATCAGGCCTCCTTTCATGCCTGTTCTCTATGATGGTGAACTGGTTGACTGCAAGGAACTCGTTGTTCTCCATGTTGTTGAAATCAAATATGAAGACTTTGTCATGCTTGATTGATCCGTTCCTTTTTCTGTACTGAACATCAATGCCATTGACAATAAGATTATGGAAATCATGGTTGTTTGAGACCAGATCCTGGCTGTTATTCTTTCTTATTATTCTTATGGCTTCATCTATTGCCTCATTTGGGATTTCAGGATTGATCAGCCGAAGCCTTTCTTTCAGCCTGTCAGTTAGAACAGGATCAGAGTATTCCCTCTCCTGCTCTTTTCCTCCTGGAGATATGTCAGGTCCGAATTCAATGGAATAACCTATATTTGAGAGAATCTCAAGGAATAATTCTTCCACCTCAGACTCTGTCATCCACTTAGACATTTATTCCTCCAGAGGTACTCTAATCTTTCCTGATATTAATTTAGGTAGAAGTAGGTCCCTAACTAGCGATAAAAACTCGATTTGTTTAGTGTTATAATGAATCTTATTATAAAAAAATAACAACAAATTCTCAAACTGTATTAGATGTCCCATATCAGGACATGAAAATATGTAGGATTTTGGCCCTTCATTGCTAAGATGTAAGACAGTAGTTCCGTTTACGTATCCTAATAAATGCGAATGAAAAGATTCAGTTTTCATTAGTTGATAAATGAAAAATTTAAATTGGAAATTCTCTTTAGATTTAATAACGCCAACATCCATAGAAGCTATCATATTTTTATATTCTACCGTATCTTCCACCATCGCTGGTCGTCCAATAACTTCTCCTTGTTGCGTTAGATCAGTAAATGCTATAATTATGTCTTGTGCATTTACCAACTGAGATGCTTTGTAATCTCCTGAATATGGTTTAAAGCCATTCTTCGTAAAACCGCCCCCCTTAAGTATAGATTTAAGTGTTACAAGAGCATTTTTAGAAGGTACCAATTGTGAGCTTTTATATGAGACTCCTCTAACTACATTTAACACATCCCCTAATCTCTTAACTTCCCACCCCTTAGGTATCTCCCCCAGTTCAGAATCAACCATCTCCCCTCCGCTGGATTTGTATGGTTTCCCATTTTCGTTGGGGAATTCAAAGTCAATGAACCAGTGCTTGAATATGGCCTGTGAAATGGCTTCAAGGATCTTGTTCATCTTCTGGTTGAGCTCGATCTTGGCATCAAGATCAGATAAGATTTTGGCTATGGCTTTTTGCTCTTGGATTGGGGGGACGTCAATTAATTCTTCACCCAATAATTTTGTGGTTAAACTTCCTCTGATACTATGGTCGTCGGAAATTTGTCTTAGTCTCTCGTACTTAATGTTCAGTGAATAGAATAGAAATTTAGAATCCAGCTTTTCGTCCCTTGGAAATAGAGCTATGACCGATTGATTAATATAGGTATCAATCAAAAGGTAAGAAACTTGACCCCGAGTATGTCCTTGCCCTGCTGATGCAATAACAGAACTTCCAGCCTTTGCCAGTCTTGTACTGGAATTCGTAACACCCAATTCTGTTATTTTGTTTTCTGTTTTACTAATGAGTCTATTGCGTGTTTCTCCAGAAGAAAGCCAAGGAAGAGAACCATTCCAATATTCTATTTTGTTGGTATTTGGAGTTCCACCACTAAAAATCCGAGAACAAACATCCTTTAGTTTTAACTTCTCCCAGTTGTCCAATCTTTCGACATTACCTTTATAATAGTTCATCAGTCCAACCCTATCCTTTAGATTCTTCACCAATCATTACCATTAGAATCCCGTGTAAAGCCCATAAAATATTTGCTGCTAAAGAAAGCTTATCGTAAGTCGTCTCAGTTTTGACTGACAAATTCTTGAGTAATTCATAGTCAAGTAATTCTTTATCTATAGAATATATTGAAAATTCTAGAACATTAGATAAAATTTCATCGCTTAATTGAGAGTCTATAGTTTTAAAATCTTTTACCATATCATTGTATAAATCTCCAATATTTTTCCCCAATATTGATTCTTTCTTTTCACTTACTTCGGAATGCTGATAAAATGCCGGATTTCCCTCTTGATATGTTATGTAATGCTGATTACTGTCACTGTCTGCATAATTATTGCAATTTTTCAAAGGAATTAGCCTTGAATAATCCGTTACCTTACCATTTAGAAACGCGTAATTAAAGGCTTTAAGATCTGTACACTCTGGCGCGACATAATATGTGTTTTTTTCCTTTTGTGATAATTTCCAAAGCATCCTGT
Organism: Thermoplasmata archaeon; assembly: GCA_021797525.1. Next base: position 2,752 of record JAJZZQ010000053.1, read on the forward strand.
GCTGATTGTTGTTGAACATTTTGTGCAATTTAATCCTGTAGTATTCCCCTGTGTAAGTTCCATCTCTAATGAATTTTGAATTTGCACTTTTTAAAAGTTCACTGGTTTTGAATTGATAGTAGCACGTTTTACCTTTCAATGGGAGTTCAACATCATATCCTAACCCTCTTTCCTTGATTAAACTTGGAAAAATAGGTACAGATACAACATTTCCCCATCTTTTTCTTATTTGCTCAGATATGAATGCATATCCAAACGTAAACTCCGAGATACCTAGATCTGCCATCCAATCCTCTCCAGATTCTTCTTTATCTCCGCATCTAGCCTTGCACCTTCTTCCATCTGCTGCTTCAGTTCTGATAAGAGTTTCTGCATCTTCTCTTCGAATTCCTCGTCGTCCTCTTCCTCCTCCTCTGTGCCAACATACCTGCCCGGTGTGAGGACATAGTTGTTCTTTCTGATTTCTTCAATGTCCGAAGATTTACAGAATCCAGGAATATCATTATATTCACCGCCCTCCCCCCTCCATGCGTGGTATGTTGAGGATATTTTCATTATATCATCATCGGTTAGGACCCTGTGTCTCCTGTCGATCATGGTACCCATCTTCCTGGCATCGATGAATAAAGTCTTTCCCCTCCTGTCCTTGAATTTATTATTCCTCTTGTCCCTGGTGAGGAACCATAGGCATGCTGGGATTCCGGTGTTGAAGAACAGCTGAGGAGGCAATGCAACCATACAATCAACGAGATCGGCTTCGATTATATTCTTTCGAATTTCACCATCATTGGATGTGTTGGAACTCATTGATCCGTTTGCAAGAACGAAACCTGCAATTCCCGTTGGTGCCAGATGGTGGATGAAATGCTGAACCCATGCGAAGTTAGCATTCCCTGCAGGTGGAATGCCGTATTTCCATCTCACATCGCTCTTTAAGAGATCACCCTTCCAGTCTGAATCATTGAATGGTGGATTTGCCAGAATATAATCAGCCCTCAGATCCTTGTGTGCATCGTTGAGAAAACTTCCCTCGATGTTCCACTTAACCTGATCGGAATCAATGTTCCTTATTGCCAGATTCATCTTGCACAGGCGCCATGTCGTCTGGTTCGACTCCTGACCGAATATATGGATATCGTCAATCTTTCCCTGATGTGCCTGAATGAACTTCTCACTCTGCACGAACATGCCGCCTGAACCGCAGCATGGATCAAACACCCTTCCTCTGTAGGGTTCAATCATCTCTACCAGAAGCTGCACTATTGACTTGGGAGTGTAGAACTGCCCTCCCTTCTTCCCCTCTGCATCTGCAAACTGCCCAAGGAAATATTCATAGACCCTTCCAAGAAGATCCCTGCTCTTTGCACTCTCTGTGCCCAGTTCTATTCCTCCTATAAGATCGATTAGTTCACCAAGCCTCTGCTTGTCCAATGATGCACGGGAATAGTTTGTTGGAAGTACACCCTTCAGGGATGGATTGTCTCTTTCGATAACATCCATAGCATCATCAATCATCTTTCCTATTGTTGGCTGTTTTGCATTCTTCTGAAGGTAATTCCATCTTGCCTCAGTAGGGACCCAGAAAACGTTCCTTGAAAGATATTCATCCCTGTCTTCCGGATCGGAAAGATGTTCCCTGTCATTCTCCAGATCTTTATGGATTTCCTCAAATGAATCTGACACATATTTCAGGAATATGAGGCCAAGGACAACATGCTTGTATTCTGCTGCATCCATGTTTGAACGGAGTTTGTCTGCTGAAGACCATAATCTCTTCTCAAGATCGGAATCAGGGTTATTCATGGAAACTTATAGGATTGAATGAGCATAAATTTTTAG
>JAJZZQ010000033.1 GCA_021797525.1 Thermoplasmata archaeon
GTTCCCAATCCGTTCAAATCTTATCAGATGTTCACACAGGCTGACATGACGAAGAGTGAAAGGGAACTCAAATTCAGGCCTGAATATGATCTCAAGGGAGCCGTGGATAAAATGTTTCAGAAATATCTATCTGAGAAAAGCACAGATTAAATCCACCTGAATTTCCTGTAGTAAAGGTTCTTGAGGCTTTCAGGTATGTGCCTGTACACAGGAGAATAGCGTATCCTGAAAGCAAGCAGAGATATGCCCTGACCCAGAACCTCTGAGACGACGTTGAATTTGCTTTCACCGTCATGTGAATACAGAACAGGCCTCTCCGCAATCCTTCCACCAAGCTGTTTTATCTTGTAGAGAAGTGCAACATCGTAGAATGTGTTTGTAACTGTCATTGAGTCGAATGATTTCCTTGCCAGTTCAGCATCCATGATCTTGTATCCGGACTGTGTGTCCTTCACTCTGAGGCCCAGCATTGCCTGTACGAGTATATTGAAGCCGCGGCTTGCAAATCTTCTGAGAAAGGGGATATGATTCCTGCCAGAAGAATAACGCTCCAGAATCACAACATCATTATCTTCCATTTCGGGAATGCCACTGAGAACATCCGTGAATGATATGGAGTTATCCGCATCCATTAGTATGAAATATTCACCTGCAGCAGTTTTTATGGCTCTTTTAATGGCCCCACCCTTTCCATTCCTCCCGTTTCCCCTGATGTAAGTGAGGAAGGGAAATTTAGCCGTCATTTGCTCGACAAGCTTTTCTGTGCCGTCGTTGCCGTCGATGGAGACAATAACTTCCCAGGGAAGCTTGTTTTCAGAGACGAAGCGGCATATGTCATTCAATACCGGAGAAATTCGCTTTTCCTCGTTATATGCCGGTATAATGATGCTGAATTTCTTAAGATATATATCAGGAATTTGATTTTCCTTTACCGAAAGTGTGAAGTCTGGCTGGTGAACTGTTTGGTTTGTTTCCAATACTAAGCATAATATGGGCATTATTTAATAATTTTCCCTGTCTTATTTCAATCAATGAATATTTTCGTAGTATTGGAGATTCCCAGACCTGATTGAACTCAGTTATCAAAAGGCTGTTGAAGAATAATATACTGATCTACCACACAAGAATTCGGTAACGAAAGCAAATTTTTTAATTATCCTGTGTTACGCCTGACAAATGCAACCCTATATATCAGTGATTGTGACTGCCTACAATCGAAAAGAATTTCTTAAGGATTCATTTGAATCTCTACTTAAACAGACTCTCTGTGAACGAATTTGAGGTTATACTCATTACCAATTTTGAGTTCGATATTTGGGCTTATCGCAATTTGCAAATCAGACAGCAAATAATGGAAGGTTCTGTAAGGGAATTTATGCTCAGGGGAATAGAGCTAGCAAATGGGAAATTATTTGTTTTTTGGATGACGATATCTTCATGGAGGATAAATTAATGAGAGTAAATGAAATATTTCAAAGCAGCCCTGACGTCGATTACTACCGGCATAACTTTAGGGAGGTTGATTACAATTTAAAATCTTTAAAAAGAAATTCTGTAAAGCATGTGTGTGAAACAAAATATATCGCTTCATCTGATTTCCACTGGTAAATTTTTGTTTTTGGGTAAAACGATCATTATCAAACTCTCCGTAAGCATCAAAGACTACGGCATATTGTTCAAGAATACAACATATGGGTCAATGTCCAGGGCATTTGGCTGTACACAGTTATAAGATGAATCTGGTTTGGAGCTTGGGAAATACTCATTTTTTTCGAGATTACTGTAACTTTATGCCTGTCCTGGCTTCATAGAATGATAACATTTCCCTTTTGAATCTCTCCGGGGTGTAATATTCTCTTAACGGAATCTGGCGTCTCTGTATGTCCTCCCTGTTTTCAACAGCTTCCCTGATCCCAGACAGGCAGCTCTTCACATCATCTTTATCGACAAAGATCGCAGCGTTCCTCATGGTTTCATGAAATATGTCAATATCACTGACAACTGATGGGAGACCAACCTTTAAGGCCTCAACAGGTGGGTAACCAAAACCCTCGTCATGAGATGGAAAAAACAATACATCGCTGGTATTGTAAAGGTAGTTAAGTATTTCAGTAGTAGCATGTTCATACACTATTTCACCTCTCACTCCAAGAGGCTCTCCCACCCTGATGAGAGCATATCTTTCGCCCAATTCATTCATTACTTTTTTAATCATCCCTGGGTTCTTCCTTTTGATGCTGGTACCTACAGATAGAACTATGATCTTTCCCATCAATTCAGGCCTTCTCTTTAAATCAGGCACTGCCGTAAATCCCCTTCCTGAAGGATGAATAGTTACAATATCCTGCTTCAGACCATAACCAGCTGCCTGATCAGCGGTGTGCCTACTTGTGCTGATAACGTTCGGACAGGTCCTAAATTTATCTATGAGCCTGAGATCATAACGACTTTTGTTGCCGTCATAATTAAAAAGAAAATCTAGAAATGTGATAACTCTCTTATTCGGGTCATTGAATGGAATCATCGGATTACAATAATGTATCCATGTATCTGTCAGATCTTGTAATCTGAACATAAATTTTGGAAATGTCCTGTTCAAGATCCACCCTGAGGTTACTGGGGGATAAAATCTGCTCTTTCTGACTTCGCCCAGATATGTCGCGGAAATCATCCTTTTGTCTCTCACCAATGACACCATGTTTCCTTGCAGTACATTTGATATTTCATAGGCATAAGATCCAAGTCCACTCTCGACCGGACTCGCTGTAACACCAATTAATGCTTCCTTCACCATTTACCGATTTGCAATCAAAGATAAATTTGTCGATTAAAGCAGACAGTAATTGGATGTGTGGGCTAAAAGGAAGATATGCTGATAAATTTGCAAGAGATAAGGAAAGCTGATCTGAGACGCCATAGAATGAATATCGCAACAGCAATAATAGGGCATCAAAATCCTTATAGGTTTAACCAAAGCAAATATTACCATCGCGAAGCTCATGGCAACGTAGTTAACCATCTATTAATTTTTCGTGTAGTTAAAAACAAAGAATTCGTTCAACTATGTGGTAATTTCCCAATGGTTTAATAAAACATTGAATGGAATGAATATAAGTAATGAAAACACCTACGACTATTTTTAGGCCATATTAGCAATCCATTGCTCATATGAAAATAATTTTTAGCTTCTTGGTGATATCTTGTCATTGATTTCAATAATCCTCGCCGCCGGATCTGGAACCAGAATGAGGCCACTTTCATATTACGTCCCGAAAATACTTCTTCCAGTGAAGGGCAAACCTGTTTTGGATTATGTCCTTGAAAATTTGTCCCATCTAAAAGTGGATACGCATTATATTGTTGTTTCCGAACATCTTGAGACGGTTGATAGATACCTGAAAAATACTGGAATGGATAATGTAAAGGTTGTTAGAGGTCTTGGTTGGGAAACTGGTGGTGATCTTTCCTTGGCTTTGGAGCAGATCAATGTAACTGAGGATGCAGCTGTTATGAATGGAGACATAATAACCGATGTTGACATGTCTGAGTTATATAAGCATCACTTAAAAACTGAAAAACTTGCTTCCATTGCTGTTTTATCCCTGAATGATCCCACGGAGGCAAAGAGATTTGGCCGAATAGAATTGAGTAATGATTCCACAGTAACTAAATTCGATGAGAAGTCTCAGGAGAATACCAAAGTTCCGGCGCTTGTCAACACTGGATTCTACATATTCGATCACAGGTTGATTGAGCGGAGACATGAGTACCTGGTTCCCAGGAAATTCAAACTTGAGAATACACTCTTTCCACGGCTTGCCAGTGAACACCAGCTGTCAGGCCATGTCATGGAGATAAATTACTGGTGGGATGTAGGAACAATCGATTCTTATATCAAGGCTGAAAATTACGTGATAAATAATCACGGAGTTGTGCCCCCATGAAATCTTTTGATTCCTCAGATGAGAAAATATCAGTGATAGGCCTCGGCTATGTCGGTCTTCCCCTTTGCCTTTTACTGGCAAGAAAATTTCGAGTCATTGGCTTTGATACAGACGCAAGTAAGATCGACAAACTGCAAAGGGGAATTAATCCCATTACAGAACCGGGAGTGGAGGAGCTCATGTCAGATCCAGCCATAATGGATCATATTGAGCTATCCCATAATTCTGCAGATTTGAAAACATCCAGAATTAAGATAATAACCGTTGGCACTCCCTACGATCCGAATACCGATTATATTGATTATTCCCAGCTGAATGGCGCACTCGACCTTCTTCATGGAAATCTCCAATCCGGAGATATCGTCATATTGAAATCAACAGTTCCGCCTGGAACCACCAATTCTGTGGTGCGTGACAAGATAATATCATATGGTTTCAAAGTTCCGGAAGATGTTGGCATAGCATTCTCTCCCGAAAGAATGGTGGAGGGTCAGGCAATAAAAGATTTCACATCTCTGCCAAAAATTATTGGCGCTTCTGACCAGAAAACATCTGATGTTGTATCGGAAGTGATAGGTTCTCTTGGTGGTAGCATTATCCGGGTGTCCAACCCTGAGACAGCTGAAATGGT
>JAJZZQ010000092.1 GCA_021797525.1 Thermoplasmata archaeon
ATAATCCCACAACAGCAACATTCCTGTAATTTTTCAGAATCTCAGGTATTTGAGCCTCGTCGTATCCAGACATATCTTAACATGAATAATCTCTTAAAAATGTTTATGATTCAGATCACTGCCACTTTCAGAATTCGTCACAATTAAATAGCTTTAGAAAATACAATACTTCTATGTTTTGCCCTAAATGCGGTTCACTCATGACCAGCGCATCTGGAAGGCAGGTATGCCCAAACTGTGGATTTACAAAATCTCCAGGTACTGGATCTGATTCAAAGATCGTAACAAAAGGAAGTGAGAAAGAGATAATAATCATAAGAGAGGAAAAACAGACTGAACCTCTTGATTCAGATGCAGTATGCCCTAAATGCCATGAACAGGGGGCGTATTACCTTCTGAAGCAGACAAGGTCAGCAGATGAGCCGGAGACAAAATTCTATACCTGCTCGCACTGCGGCCACAGATGGAGAGACTATGCCTGAGTTCAATAGAAAAGGCTTAAAAGAGCTGTTTCATTCTTAACCCATGGTTCTGGAAGGTCTTTCAAGCTCTCTGAGGGAAACCCTCAGAAAGATATCTGGTTCAACTTACATTGACAGAGACACAATAAAGGATGTTGTGAAGGATGTCCAGAGGGCTCTTCTAAAATCCGATGTTAATGTCAAGCTTGTTCTCGATCTGTCTTCAAGGCTTGAAAAGAGGGCATCTGAAGAGAAGCCTCCAGCTGGAATGACGGCCCAGGACTATATGATAAAGATCATATATGAGGAATTGCTTGGAATCCTTGGTGAATCATCCTCCCTGAAAATAGAGCCCCAGACAATAATGCTTGTTGGGCTTTATGGGCAGGGAAAGACGACGTCTGCAGGAAAACTGGCAAAATTTTTTCACAGGAAAGGCCTCAACGTTGGCCTTATAGCGGCAGATATTCACAGGCCAGGAGCATATGATCAGCTTGAACAGATAGCCAGATCAATCAATGTCCCATTCTACGGAGAAAGGGGGAATAAGGACCCGGAGAAGATAATAAAGCATGGGATGGAAAAACTGGCTGAAATGCAGGTAAAGATAATAGATACAAGCGGAAGGGACTCCCTCAATGATGATCTTATAAAGGAAATCAGGGGAATCAAAGATAAGTTCAGCCCTGATGAGGTCCTCCTCGTCATGGACGCCACAGTCGGGCAGCAGGCCGGGAACCAGGCAAAGGCAATGAATGATGCAGCCGGTATTACGGGCGTCATAATAACAAAGATGGATGGAACGGGGAAAGGTGGAGGTGCACTGAGCGCTGTTGCTCAGATACACTCTCCTGTATACTTTATAGGAACAGGGGAGCACCTGGATGACCTTGAAATTTTTAATCCTAAGAAATTCCTGTCAAGGCTTCTGGGCCTTGGCGATCTGGAAACACTCATGGAGGCTTTCAAGGATACCCAGATCACGGAGGAACAGGCAGAAGAGTCTATGAACAAGCTCATGTCCGGCAAATTCAACCTGAAGGACATGTATGAGATCTGGGAAAAATTCGCTCAACCAGGTCTGATGAGAAAGATGTTTGATGCCCTTCCACTGACAAAGATTCCAGGGGCATCTAAAATAGGGGACCAGGATATTGAGACAGCACAGAACAAGCTTCAGCATTACCGCTTTATTATGGATTCTATGACTTTCAGGGAGCTTGAGGAGCCCGATATAATAAATTCAAAAAGAATAGCCAGAATATCAAGAGGTTCAGGCAGATCAGAGGAGGAGATCAGAAGCCTGCTCAGAGAATTCAAGGCCATGAAGAAGAATGTCAAGGCAATGAAAGGAAACCGTGGCTTCAAGAAACTCCTGAAGAATCAGATAAGAGGCGGGAACTTCAGCCTTGACAATATCCCGGAATTCAGCGAAAGTCAGTAGTTAAGCTCTCGACAGATGATTTCCTGTTGAAGAAAAGCTCATTTATATCTACTGAATGGAAATCCGCCTCAGACATTTTTTCCTGAAGTTCAAGGATTCTCTTTCTGTCAAGGCCCCTGATCTTCTTCCATATCTCACTGTTTTTAATGTATTTCAATTCAATTTTCTTAAAATTCTCAGCATAGATCTCAATGGCCTTTAATGAATCATTAGAATTTATTCCCTGTGCAATTGGATCCACTGCCATCTCCGCGGTCATAGCCGCATAGTTAAGGCCATTCAGAAAAACCGGATCCTGGCCAATTGCTCTTGATCCTATATTAATCAGCCCTTCTGAATATGGAAAAGGTTCGTAGATTATGAGTGCATTCATCCTATGTCTGGTGATCCACCCTTTATCTTCTGCTTCATCCAGTTTTCCCTCTATCACCCTGGTTCTGAAGCCATCTCCATGGGAGAGATCCTGGATATATCTTCCGCCACTGAATCCAAGGGCAATGAATGATGCATAGTCATGGGAGGAATACTTTCTTCCCGAACAGATAGGGGCAACTATGCATTTGTCATTTATCATTCCGGATTCTGGGCCGTCTGCCCTCACAACGATCCTGGCATTAACCTCGGATGCTTCACTTCCAGAGAATCTTACCCTGAAGCCGTCCCTGTTTGAGACAACAGATTCAATCTTCTTTCTGATTCTGAGATCGCAGCCGGAAATTGCAGCTAAAGAGGCCATCTCCTTGTCAAGCTTATCCCTGTCCACTGTGCAGTCTATTCCATCTTTACTGTTCGAGGAATGCATTTTGATGGGCTTCAAGTTATCTTCAGGAGTCGTGAAGTATAGGTCAACATCCTCAACAGTGGATAGTTTGGTTTTATCGGCATCGATGCGGAACCGGTCCAGAATAAGGGATGAACTGGCTCCTTCGCCTGAATAAAGTGGCACACCTATTTCCTGCCTGGCATCAAATATGGCAGTTTTAATTCCTTTCTCGGAGAGTAATCTTCCCAGGTAAGAGCCAGAGGGACCCGCACCGTAGATAAGGACGTCATATTCTGCCATAGCCACTTAAGCCTATGAAATTGATTAAACCTTCTTTTGTCAATTCAAAAACAACAATATACATCTTCTTCAATTAACTCATAATGACCTACGACTTTTATGGTGAAATAACAGATATTCTGAGGAAAGCAGAAAGAATTTACGTCCATGGTGCACCTTGTACACCATCCTCAATTCTGGATAAAATTGCTTCAATGGCTGTGGATTCCTTCTGCCCTGACATATATCACATTGAGATATCCCCTTCTGAGAATTATCTGAAAGCAGTTGAAGAAAGGAGAGTAAGGGATCATTCCCTGTTCGTAGGCCAGAATATGAGGAAAGCAGTTGCCTCAGGCGGAACTGAATACCTGCCTGTTTTCCTTTCTGAAATCCCATGGATGATAAGAAATGTAATCAAGCCAGACCTCACCCTCCTAGGGTTGTCTCCTGCAGATCCAAAGGGGTATCATTCACTTGGGCCAAATGTTCTGGAGATGAGGTCTGCCATTGAATCATCCAGAGATGTGATTGGGGAAATTAACACAGGAATTCCAAGGACTTTTGGAAGCAATCTTGTAAGGCGATCAGACATAAGGCATGTTATAGAGACGGATTCTGGCATACCAGAATATCTCCCAAAAAAAGGGGATAAGATTGACAGGGAAATAGGCGAAAGGGTATCCGATATTGTGGAAAATGGCGCAACCATACAGGCTGGAATTGGCAAGGTCTCCGACTGTGTAATGGAATCTCTTGAGGGCCATCAGAATCTCGGGATTCACACCGAATTATTTTCAAATGGAATGTACAGGTTATCTGAGTCTGGTGCAGTGAACAACAGTCTCAAGAGCATTGACAGGGGCAGGTCGGTTGCAACATTTGCCAAAGGTTCCTCTGAACTTTACAGATTCCTGAACGACAATCCGTCAATACTTTTCATGGATGTGGATTACACCAATGATACTTCTGTCATAAGGCGAAATTATAAAATGACAAGCATTAACACATGCCTGTCAATGGATATCAGCGGGCAGGTTAACGCAGAATCGATCGGATCACGCATAATCTCAGGCGTTGGCGGCCAGATGGATTTTGTTCGGGGAGCCTCGCTGTCTCAAGGCGGGAAGTCAATCTTTGCCCTTCGTTCAAGGACAGAAAAAGGAATTCCGAAGATAGTTCCATTTCTTGAACCCGGATCCGGAGTTACTACAACAAGAAATCACGTCCAGTATGTTGTTACGGAAAATGGTTCTGTTAACCTGCATGGGCTGAGCATACGGGAAAGGGCTAAGGCTCTGATATCTATAGCACATCCCGAAGACAGGGACAGCCTGGATAAATATGCCCGTGAGTCCATACCATCATACATTTAGGAGTGAATCATGTGATGGTATGATTATCCCGGAATCATAACAAATTTGGGAAATTTTATATCCGCTGCCTCATTCAGAGCCCAGTAGATATTCATGAGCAATGGAACAGACTATGATATTATTGTCGCAGGGTCCGGTCTGGCCGGTTCTCTTGCCGCCACCACTGCAGCCCGAGCTGGAAAAAATGTCCTCCTTCTGGACAGAAACCCGGAACCGGAAAGATCGG
>JAJZZQ010000027.1 GCA_021797525.1 Thermoplasmata archaeon
ATTGAAGTCATCTTCAGAAGTTAGGGGGGTTGGGGAATCTTCTTCTATTGATAATGAAATCAATTTACCAGGAATTTACTCAAGGACATTTACATTAGTGTTACCTGCCTATAATGAAAAAGATCGCATACTTCCTTTACTTAACGACGTTTGTAGTTTCATATCTAAACACAATTTTCCATGGAAAGTAATCGTTGCAATTGACGGAGATGATATCACTTTTGATATTGCAACGAGGTTTGCTGATAAGTACAATTTTCTTAACATTGATAGGAGCCATGCAAGAAACGGAAAGGGCGGGGCAATAAAGAGAATATTATCAAAAATTGAGGGTGAATTCACCATACTGATGGATGCAGATAATAGCATTGGTTTTAATGAGATCATCAAGGCTGTTCAAGAGTTGGAGAAGAATGATGTTGTAATTCTATCCAGATACAATAGAAATAATACTATACCACTGGTGAGGAAATTTCTAAGTAGGGGTTTCAACATAATTGTTCGAACTTTGTTTAGTTTAAATATTTCAGACACACAGAGTGGCTATAAAATGTTTAGGAGTGATTTTTTTGTTAAGGCTATGAGAAAAGTAACTGTGACTAATGCATCATATGATGTTGCACTACTATATCATGTTAAGAATCTTGGCGCTAAAATTTTAGAGATTCCAGCAAGTTATAAGCATGCAGAGAACGGAAAACTCAGTCCATTTTCCATGGCAATGAGTTTCTCCATCTCATTATTTGCACTTAGAGTCAGGAATTCCCCTATATATGCCTATGTTCCACAATTCATCATTGATCTTTATCGAAGAAAATTCAGATGGATTTAACTGAGGATTTTCTCAGATTTGTATCTCCTATACATGTCATAAATGGCTGTAATCGCCGGTTGTTTTTTGTGCATTTTCGCCGTAATAAAAGTGATCAAGATCGCCGGTTTAATTCTGATCCATTTCCTCATATGGAAGAGGGTCTGAATTGTATCGGCTAGAGGTGTGAAGAATGATTAGGGAAATAAAGGTCAGGGGAAAGAACAATAGGGAGATCGCAAGTTACCTTGTCATATCAAGGAACACAGTCATTAAACTGCTGAGGACTGTAAATGGCAAGTGAATTCTGTCTAATTATGGCAAATGAAATTTATCCATTTCTGGAAATCTAAGAATAGCCAGTCTTTCATGCTGAACCTAGGTACAGCGGATTGCTCGAACAGGAGGGATGGTATATGATTAGGGGCATGAAGGATCAGGGACTTTCGATAAGCGAGATATCAAGAAGGCTTGGGATAAGCAGGACAACAGTCAGGAGATATATCAAGTCAGGAAAGGTTCCACAGTACCACAGGGACACTGCAGGCTCCATGATTGAGCCATATCTCCATCTCATCAGGGAGATGATTGATCAGCACGATCTCTCTGCAGTTAGGATATATGAGGAGCTGAGGAAGAATGGCTTTTATGGATCATATTCCCTTGCCAAGCAGTAAAGCAGGCCAATGCGAAATGACTAGAAGATCCTGGCATTCTACAGGTATGAGACCGGTCCCAGAAGGCAGTGGCAGGTGGATTTCTGAGGGTTCAGTTACATCGAGATTGACGGAAAAAGAAGGAAACTTTACGAATTCAGCATGATCCTCGGTTATTCCAGGATGAGATATGCCGAATTCACCACCGACATCAGCACACGCAACGTGATCCGCATGCACCTCAATGCCTTCAGGCATTTTGGCGGATACACAGATACCATACTTTTTGACAATATGAAACAGGTGGAACTGGAAAGGAAGCTGAAAGCATCAGAAGCGCGGTTAAATGGCGAGTTCATGAGCTTCTCCGAGTATTATGGTATAACGGTGAGGCTCTGTCATCACTATCGTGCCCAGACGAGGGGCAAGATAGAGAACACCATCAAATACCTCAGGTACAACTTCTGGTCAGCTAGATCCTTCGAGTCTCTATCAGACATAAATATCAAGTGTCAGGAATGGCTTAAGAGGATTTCGAATAAGACCCTGAATCTTCACCGATCTAGCTTGAGAACAGGAATGTTTCCATAAAGATTGCAATATTCCTTCAAATATTGCTTTTATTCCCGGATTTTCCCCGTATCCTTCAGGGAAAATCGATGGCTCACGCTATCCCTGAAGGATTTTAAGGGCATGGACATTGTATCCGAAGCATGCAAACATGAACTTCACCCTCACCCTTCGCACAAGGGTGACCATAAAATGTGAAAAATGAAACATTCTCTTCATGATGGCATACGGATATTCCACCAGTGATCTCTTGCGTGATATCCTCCTGTTTCTTCTAACAGATTGAATGGACAGTTTGTGGTTTCTGACAGATCTGTCCATTGTAGCATCTATGCCCTTGGGATCTGAGCCGAAATATCCCTTGTCCCGGTACACTGTTATCCCGCGCTTGGAAAGATCAATCCTCGTATCATGAGCCTTTGCAGTTGTGACAGCATAGGATCTTATGACAGGAACAGGATTGCTGTCATCAACAATGTCATGACCCTTGTACCCGAAGAATGTCCTGCTGTTCTTTTTTGTGAATGAACCATCCTTTGATCTCCTTGTTTTTCCTTTGGAACGAGGTCCCTCATGCTTCACATGTCCAGGATCTGAGGTGATGAAAGTGGCATCCTGGGCTGAACCTTTCTTCACCTTGATGCCTTTCAATTCAAGCTGTCTATGTAATTCGTTCCATATGATCCTGTCTCTTCCTGTTTTCGATAACCTTTCCCTGAAGTACCATATGGTCTTTGCATCCGGCAGGATATCAGGATAGTCCAGGAAATTCATGAAGGATATCCTGTCATGGATCTCTTTCTCTGCCTGTTCATCAACAAGATTATACAGGCTCTGGAGGTACATGACCTTGACCATGGTGATGATTGGGATGTTTGGCCTTCCACCCTTATCTGTATCATTGTGGTACAGATCCTTCAGGAGTGGAGGAAATGCACTCCAGTCAATTGCATCCTTTGCGAATGCAAGGGGATCGTTGACAAAATATTGTTTGTATTTCTCCTTAAGAACAGTGTCGAAGAGATCACTCATACAGTAACATGGCTGATACATGAATAAAGTTGACTGTTACCAGACGTGATAAGCTGGCAGGTTTTTGGAAATCCTCTTAAAAAGGTAAATTCACAGGCGGATAAAACTACACATTAGATACCTCTACAGAAGCTAAAGGATAAGGAACTCAACCACCTGCCGGCAGTATCAGCATACAAGACATGGAATGAGGAATCCAGAAAGATATCAAGGGACTGTTATGTTTCCAATAAGGGGAACAGGTATTCCGTCACCTTGAAATATGCGGGAAGAAAATGCAGGATCATAGAGGAATCATCAACGCTGAAGATACAGGTCGATGCCAGTATTGTTGCTGATCATTCGGTTCTATCAGGACCCGGAAGGATATCAATGAAGAAGGAGCACTTCGAAGGACTTTTAAAAGCGATACGAGAGGAGAATTCTGCAGGATACAGGCAGTTGGTGGAAACCCGTGATTTAAAGAAATATGAAGAGGTCGCATGATGCATTCATACGAAAGAGTTTATGAATACCTTTCGAGACTCGATATGACCACCATTGAGAACATCATTGATTCATACCTCGAAACATCCCATGATAGACCTCTGATAGACATTCTCGATCACCTTCTATCAGAAGAACTAAAGCACAAGCTTTCCAAAAAGAAACAGAACATGCTCGACGGATCCAGATATCCATTCAGGAAGACCATGGAAGATTTCGATTTATCATTCCAGCCCTCCATTGACCGATCTGTCATGGATAATCCCTTAACCATGAGGTTCATACACAACACCGAGAATGTTGTGTTCTTGGGACCTCCAGGCGTTGGCAAGACTCATCTATCGGTGGCACTGGGAATGCGTGCAATCATGTCCGATATTCCGGTATATTACACATCTGCCATGAAACTGGTGCAGACACTCAAGAGAGACTATGATCTGAAGAGGCTGGAATACAGGATAAAAACATTTTCCAGATTCAGGCTCATGATTGTGGACAAGATCGGATACATGCCATTGACAAGGGAGTAATCCAAACTCTTCTTCCATTTTACTTCCCCACGGTATGAGAAGAGATCCACGATCTACACAAGCAACAAATCTTTCAGCGAATTAATTTAGATCATCTGGGATTCGGTGATGGCATCTGCCTTCCTTGACAGGGTATTGAATCACTGCACTGTCATAAACATCATGGGTGAATCATACAGGCTGAAGGACATGATAAGGAATTCTTTGCCGACAGAAAGAAGAGGTGAAAAGAATGAGTGAAAAGTTATATGGGGCGGATCAACTTTATCCAGGCAATTTTGCATAAATCCTGACTGGCATTTACTCAGAGAAATCTGGTATGTCAAGAACTGATCATATGATGGTGCAATTGACTAGATGATCATGACTTAAAAATATTACCTGTTTGGAACAATGAATCTTGTGAAAAGTTAGGGCAGATAATACAATAGTCAGTCTTTGAAAGGCAAAACCTCTAACACACATTGATAATGACTAGAGGTGGTGATAAACCACGCAGAACGTAGTATCCTCTAGTCAGAAAAACATGGTGCGGATTATTAAAAATGTTACCCTCCTATAAGAACATCAGATTCATATTTTTCATTCTTACAACACATTCATACTATCAGTTCTTGATAGTTATGTATTGGCATCAGCATATTCAAATTGAGGTAATCAAACCATGAATAAGAAATTGTTTGTGATGGTTATGGTACCAGTACTGGTCGTAATGTCGGGTGCACTGGCGTTCTCGGCCTTTACAGGATCAATAACCACAAATGTGAGTGCGATGAGCGGAGACCTGAATATCAACCAGCAGGCCTTCATAGCTCAGTGGAATTCGACTAACACACAACTCGGAGTGGGCGCTACTAATGTGACTGGAATAGAGACAGGTCAAATGGCACTGGCCACAGACCACCCATACATGACCTCACCCTGGACTATGACAAGTCTTGGCTGGGCAGGAGCCCACTTTGGTCGGACAATAACTCAGAGCGTGAATGTATCTAACTTGGCACCGGGAAATTTTGTTGTCTTTAAGTTCCAGGTCACAAACAACGGAAGTGTTGGTATCATACTGAACTCTGTAAGTGCAACAGGTTCTGGAGTTTCAAGTGCTAGCAGCTACCAGTCATTCCTTGGAGCGATGTCCCAGAGCTCGTCTGATGCTGGTCTCTATGTATATGCTAACCTTACAACACCGTCAGGTACATCTATTGATGTTGGAGGAAGCGCATACTACACTGTGTATGTAGGTCTGGCCGGAGGATCAGGTAACTCATACAAGAGTCAAACGTTAGCATCTATGCAAGTAACTGCAACTATCTTGTCCGACCCATAACCGGGGATGAAATAAAATGAACAAAAAAATTATTTCATTTTTAATTGTCCCCATTCTTCTTGTTATGAGCGGTGCCTTGGCTTTGTCTGCATTTAACGGAACTGCCGTCACATCTGTCACTTCACACAGCGGTGATATGAATGTAAACGAGTTCGCTGAAGTCAGCTCTTACTATTCCGCAAATACAAATTTCACAGTCAGCGGTGGAAACAATATGGTCAGCAGCACAATAACCGCATATTTCAATAACAGCAACTATGGCATCGTCAACGGACAAGCAAAGTCTACGACTCTAGCAACAGTACCTGAATCCGGTGGACAGCAGTACGTTGTTTACTATGTGAATATAACAAACTTGGCACCAGGGGATTATGTGATCATGACGTTTACGATTGAGAATGCCGGACCAATTGGAGTTATACTTTCACAACCTTATGTCACTGATGTTTCATTCTCAGGAAGCGATCTGAACCTGTCAAACATAACTGATTCCAGTTTGTTTGCCACTGGCTCACCATCGAGCTCGGCACTTGGCAACTTTGCCGGCTTGCTCACCTCTGAAGGGTATCTTGCAGATACAAACACTGCAGTGGCTACTGGTCCTAGCACAGCACCTGAACCTGGTTTTGGCTATTCGCTTCCCTACGCTTCTTCAGGATTCGGAACATCTCTTACTCCGGTAGGTGCAGTCAGTCCAGGTGCAGATGCAGTTCATACGGCTGATTTCACTCTCAGCTTCGGACTTTCCAGTGATGCTGGCAACAACTATCAGGGAAGTTCCGTCATGTTTGCAGTGATAGTACCTGTAACATCCGATCCCTAATTTTTATATTAAATAATTTCATCTATTTTTTTTGATATTGTATGCAAAATCTCCTACTTTTCAGAACTATGTATTTTTCTAGAATCGATCCTGATCTCTGGAATTGAATTCAAATCTACTTTAGATACCTAATTTTCTAAGAAAAACCTTTAAAGTATTTTACTTATGATTTATGTCACTAGTGATTAAGGGCTTATTTACAATTTCCACCAGTAGAAAAAACAATCTTCGATTTTCCAACCGGTATTCTGTATAAATTCCGGAAGCTTTGAAGATCCAGGAAAATCTTTGAATACTCTAGGGCGATATTTCTCTCTTTTGGATAAACTTGAATGTGTAATATAAGAAATTTCTGACTTTAAATACACTGAGCCATTCTGAATGAACTGTTATTAGAATGATTTTCCCAGATTTACCCAAATCAGAATTGAAAGTAAAATGTCCTATTCTCGCATGTGCATTACTTCCCTTTGTTCTTTATCTCCTGGATCAATTTTTCCCATATATCTGCTGTTTTATCCCAAGAATATTTTTTTGCCACATCAATGGAAGAAGACCACCACCTCTGAGGGTCGCTTAGTATTGTGTAAGCAGCTTCTGAGAGCAATTCCCTGTTCCCATTCACAACCCTAATTCCGTTTTTGCCTTCTTCAATGGCATCTTTAACTCCCGGTACATCGTAAGCAACAGTAGGGGTACCGGCTGCCGCCGCCTCTAGAATAGAGTAACCCCAACCCTCTGTAACTGAGGTATGAACGTTTAACCAGGAGGATGCAACAACATTAGAAAGTTCCAGCTCTGATAGCCTACCATTAAAAGAAACAAAATCCTGAAGATTCAATTCATTAACCAGTTTCTTAATATTATTTTCCTCAGGTCCTGACCCTACTATATTGAGTTTAATGCCTTTTATACTATCTATCAAGCTTTTTAGTAAATAAACTGCTTCTTCAGGCCTCTTGTATCTACGCATTCCTCCGAAGTAAACCAAAGACGGATTTACGGTTTTAGGCATGGGGTGAAATATGTTTGAATTTACACCAGGGGGGTTCATTACAATATTGGTACTCCTTATCCGTAAATCTAGGAGATCATCCCTAGAAGTTGTTGATTCTGTTACAAATATTGTGTCATGATAAATAAGTGAGTAACACTTCTCCAAAGCAGATATTCCTTTTGCAAGCAATAGCGGCACCTGACCTGGTAGTGACCTCGAATGTAAATGCCTAAAAAATGCAATATTGCTTCTATTCAAAATAGTTGGCGACAACCACGGCACAGCATGTCCGAGGTCATTTATAACAACATCAAACTTTTCCTTTTTTAATAATATGGGTAAGGCTATGTGTGGCCCAACATTTTTTCCAAATCGCCGAATCGTTATTCCTTGGAAGTATTCGTTACGTTTGCATCCTTGCCATCCTCCGGTTAACATGGTGATATTATGCCCTTTGTTGAACAATCTGGTTGCAACTTCGTATATAGTTCTTTCTGCACCACCGGCCTTAGGATTCAAGGGATCACGGTGTGCTAACCAGAGTATTTTCATAAAATTCTCATAGCAAAATTCATTTAAGCTTAATAATTTTCTATTTATTGCGGGACGGGGAAAATTATAATAGATCAGTAAAATGTGGAGTTTAATGGATAAAATACTTATATCAGGTGGGAACGGGTTCCTTGGATCTCACCTTGCTGAAAAGGCAATTAGAGAGGGGTTAGAAGTAGCTGTTATAGATGATTTTTCAACATCAAACCGCATAAATGTCCCATCCAACGTAACGTTTATCAAAGGAAAAGTCGAAGAAGTTGATATAGGGGGAAATTTCGATTATATCGTCCACCTAGCAGCAAGACCGTCACCGGAAGATTATATTCAGAACCCAGTTGAAACACTAATGTCTAACTCTTTAGGTACTATGAGGCTTCTTGAACTTTCAAAGAGATCTAACTCTAGATTTATCTATGCATCCTCTTCTGAAGTTTATGGTAATGCCCATATTTTACCAACTCCAGAAACTTACTATGGATACGTGAGTTGCTGGGGAATTAGAAGTTGTTATGATGAGGGCAAGAGATATTCCGAAGCGCTTACAATGGCTTATCACAGAAAATTTGGTATTGACACTAGAATACAGAGGCCATTCAATGTTTATGGGCCCAGAATCAGACCTGACGGCCTCTATGGCAGAGTCATACCAAGATTTATACAGCAGGCTCTAAATGGTGAGAATATAACTATACATGGTGACGGAAAACAGACAAGATCATTTTTGTATGTGGATGACTGGGTTGATGCAACATGGCGCATGATAACAATGGATGATCTAGATGGCAATATCTTAAATATTGGATCGCCTGATGAAATCACAATTCTTGAACTTGCTAATTTAATTGTAAAAAAGACAAAATCACCCTCTAAAATTGTCCATGTGGAAAAGAGAGAAGATGACCCGGTAAGAAGGTCAGCTGATATAACGAAAGCAAAGAATCTACTGAGGTGGAAACCCGAGACTAATCTGGATAGAGGATTGCAAGAAACCATAGAATGGGTAAGGAGGGATGCCATGTGAGGATAGGAGTTTTAGGCCTTGGCTATGTTGGGCTTGTAACTGCTGCAGTACTCGGCAGCAGAGGGAATTCGGTAACAGGAATTGACGTGGATATTTCTAAGATTAAGCTACTTAATAGTGGAAAATCACCCATATTTGAACCTGAACTTGACGATAGAATCAGGAATGCCGGAGAAAACCTTGAATTTTCAGGTGATTTTTCAAAGCTTACGGACTGCGATGTGATATTTCTGTGCGTGCCCACGCCAAACGTGGAGAATAAAATAGATCTTAGATATGTTCTGTCCGCCGCAACTGAAGTCAAAAAATATAATACGTCTGCTGACCTTGTAATAAAAAGCACAGTATTGCCTGGAACTGCGAAGAAATTAGCAGAACTCACAGGGATGAACGTTGTTTCCAACCCAGAGTTTACCAGGGAGGGTTCGGCGATCCATGATACTGAGAAACCGGACAGAATTGTCATTGGAGGCAGGTCTGTTCAAAATGTAATAAAATTATGGGAATTTACAGGTTCACCT
This sequence comes from Thermoplasmata archaeon, assembly GCA_021797525.1. The sequence continues at coordinate 9,330 of JAJZZQ010000027.1, forward strand.
GTTGTTGTTACGTCAAATGAGAATGCTGAACTTATCAAGTATGCAAGCAATGCCTTTCTTGCGGTTAAGATATCTTTCATAAATCAGATTGCAGACCTTTGCGAAAAGATACCTCGGACGGATGTCAAGGTTGTTGCTGAAGGTATGGGGTTGGACAGTAGGATCGGCAAAGAATTTTTAAAGGCGGGGCTAGGTTATGGAGGATCATGCTTCCCGAAGGACACTCTTGCGATGTCCTCGTTTGCCAAGGAAAATGGCGTGGATCTAAGCATAGTTGATTCTGCTATTCGGTATAATAATGACAGGGTGCCTTACCTAGTTAACAAAATAATGGAACATGTCGGTTCACTTAACGGTAGAAATGTCTGCGTTCTTGGCTTAAGCTTCAAGGATAATACTGACGATCTTCGAGAAAGCAGATCGGTTATGCTTGTAGATATCCTGAAAAGTCAAGGAGCGACTGTTATGGCGTATGATCCTGTTGTGAGAAACATTAGCAACGTTGACATTTCTGATAACATAAAAGATTGCATTTCATCTTCCGAAATTGTGATTACGGCTACTGAATGGAAAGACTTTTCTGATATGGACACTTCAATTCTTAAGGGAAAGAAAGTGTTTGACCTCAGGAGGATTTTTGATCCAAAGAAAGTTGAAATTGCCTTGGGTGTTGGAATTGGCAAAAATTAGAAAATGTGTGATACCTGCTGCAGGAATGGGGAAGAGGTTTTATCCCCTTACTAGGGCACAGCCTAAGGAGATGCTCCCCATTCTGGATAAACCGGTAATTCATTATGTTGTTGAGGAAGCTGTAAAATCTGGTTTAGATGAGATACTAATTGTTGTGGGATATGGAAAAGACGCAATAATAAATTATTTCGATAAGCATCCGCTCGACAACGAGATGGACTCGTACGGAATCGGTGAACTGCCGGATATATATTTCGTCAGGCAGAAAGAACAGAAAGGTTTGGGTGATGCTCTCAGATATGCTAAAACATTTGTTGCTGATGATATTTTTTCCGTCCTGCTTGGTGATACAATATACGTTTCTAATTCCCAAGAAACTGTTACTAGAAAATTTCTACAAATGAGCTTCAAGATGAACGCTTCTTCAGTTGCCGTGGAAGAAGTACCGGATCAAAGACTATCTCAGTACGGTATCATTGATTTTGATGCTGTTGATGATGATCTGTATATTATAAGAGACATAGTGGAGAAGCCTGATAAAGGATCCGCACCAAGCAACATGGGAATTACTGGAATCTATGTTCTAGAACCTTTTATATTTGACTATCTAGAGAGAATACAACCAGGAAAAGGTGGTGAATATCAGCTAACTGATGCACTAAAACTAATGGCTAGGGATATAGATGTTTTTGCTTCCAGAATAAACGGGATCAGATATGACATAGGAAGCAAAGAGCTATGGTATTCAACTTTTGTTGAATTTGTAAGAAAATATTCCAAGTAATAATTCTCAAATTTATGTAAAATCTCTAGTGAGTGGGTGTTGCCTGGAATGAAAATAGCGTTGATTGGAAAATTTGCAATGTACAATGCAGAATACTTTTATTCAAAAGCTTTCCGGAAAATGGGTCATGATGTAGAGTTCTTTGATCAGTACAGTGGAATAAATCACAGCACAATTCATAGATATATTCAGTCCCGGTCAAAAATTTTCCACTTCTTGATGAGCCAATATGATATCAATAAGGATATAGTTACTACTTTACACAGATATGACCCGGACCTGATCATCGTTTTTAAGGGAGAGTTTCTCTCTACAAGAACGCTGGAAGAATTATCCCGGAATTTTAAAATCGTACTATTCTGGCCAGATACTTATAAATTTATACCGTCTATTGCTGGGAGAATTCAGTTCTTCGAAACCTTGATAACTGCCTCAAATAATCTTGATTTTTATTACAGATTGGGGGCGAGGCGGGCTCTCACTGTGCCATGGGCATGTGATCCCGAATTTCACAGATACCTGAATATGGATCCGAAGTACAATGTATCTTTCGTTGGCACTGCATATCCGGAAAGAAGGAGAATTTTAAAAAAGATACGGGATGTCAACGTATTCGGGGATTATTGGTTTGGCTTTGGGCTAAGGCACCAAGCTGTAATTGGGGAAGAATATGTAAAAACAATTAACTCTAGCAGAATAAATCTGAATCTGCAGGCCAGGATCAGTATTATGGCAGATGCCCCTACAATGAGAACTTTTGAAATTGCGGGTTGCAGATCATTCCAGATCTCCGATCATATGCCCTCATTGAAGACTTATTTTCCAGAAATTGTAACTTTCAAAACTTTGGATGAATTAAAGGACCTGATCGCATATTATATTAACGCAGAATCAGAACGAAATGAGATATCGAATAAACTTCAAGAAAGATGCTATAAACATTTCACTTACTTTTTAACTGCGAAACGCATACTCGAAAAAGTTTAATTATTGTAAAATTATGGAGACATGTTGAAGATCAAGAATCATTTTACCATCTCTCTTAATATTAAAGATCGGAATATTTTACTAAGTAGGTTAATAAAGTACTCAATATTACTGACCATTGCTTTGCTGCTGGTTTCATCATTGATCTTCACCATATTAAACACATTGTCACAACATATGGGACTGTTGGCGTTTCTGATTCTTTGCCTCTTTGTCATCCTAATCATTGCATCATTGTTTCATGATAAAGGTGCTTCCTTGAAGGAATCGTCCCAAGAACCCGTTGAATCAGGAATCACTAACCGGTATTCCTTCTTTCTTTCTAACGCAATAGCAGCGACTATTTTGATACTCCTTTCTCTGAGATTAGTTATATTTTCTAACCCTGTTACGCAAATCCTAAATCCCAATCCACCATTCTTTAATTCATTCTGGCAGTACTCTTTCAACATCCTTTCCGGCTATCAGGGGAATTCTCAGGGTTTTATTGTACAGAGCTTGTATTCCAACCTCCTTTCATTTCTGCCCTTCTCAACTGGATTGCTCGTAAAGATTTCATTTGTTTTTGAATTCTATTTCTATTACTTTCTAGCCTGTTCAGTGTCTCTTGTACTGTATCGTGTGGTTGCAATCAGGCGTATCAGTCCTGCCGTTTTCTCCATATTTTTTTCGTATTTATTCCTGGCAAATTTCATCTTCAGATCACAGGGTTTCAGCTCTTTTATAGTTGGACCCATAATGTTTGCATATGTAATCATTAAATTTTGGGAACAAGCCAAATACAGAAAATTTTCCTCAGTGGACGCTGTATCCGTCGGGTTAGCCACTGCGTTTGGAATATTTGGGGACCCGAGAGTGCTCGTATACTTCTTCCTGTTAACACTCAGTATTATAATATTGTCCCCTCTATATGGATTGCTCAGGAAAAATTTTGTCTTTTTGACCAAAGCGTACCTAGTGGTGCTTCCCTTATTCGGCATAATGTACTTTATGACCTCATTTGTACCTTTTTTTCAGGCCAACGGTGGAAGAGCAGGAAATATCTCCACAATTGCAGCTTTTTCCTCAGGAACTCAACCCATGTATATCTTTAATTTCCTCGCCAACTGGTGGTCTAATTTTGTAGCTGCTCCCCCAACCGTTATATTTACTGGGCTTGGCAGGTATAATTTCATGCCTACGCTTTATGCAGGTAATGCTATCGCAGTTGTGCCTTCCGGTCCTCTGACCATTTTATGGTCAGTTTCCTTGACCATAGTATCAATCTTTGCCATTATAGGTATATATCTTCTCTACATTCACAGGGAACACAGACCTGCCCTCATAGTTGTGGTTGGATTTGCCATTACATTCTTGCTTACGCTGGGTACAAATATAGGGTTCAAGCCTCTCATTCAGTTATATGCCACGATTTCAACTCTCCCCATCATTGGCCCATTCTGGGCAGTAACTATCTCAACACCACAATACATCGATCAGTACCTTTCCTCTTATCTTATAGTTTTCACATCCGCTGCTGTGTTGATTCTCTCGGAATATAACAGGGAAAACATTCATAGAGGTCACTCTAGGAATTTACACATCTTTTGGCTGCGCATACGCCACAACAGGATGATGAAGTATATCCCACTTCTTTTCGTCCTTTCCATGTTCCTGTTTGCCAACTGGCAGTTTCTCGATCCTTCTTACGCCCTCGGTCAGGAACTACCAGGAGAATTGCCAGGAAATTCAGTTGGCAATGTTTCATATCTTACACCTGTTACAGCACCGCCTGGCTGGCTAGAAACATACCAAAAAATGTATCCAACTGAAAATCTAACGTATTCGGTTTACAGTAATGACGGGTACGCAAATCTCCTCAAATGGGATCATGGGTTCAATATCGGAGATTCGCCGGGAACATCTCCAAATCCGGAGTTTGTAACGCTTTTCAATAGGATTATGAACTATAACGAGAGCTGGCTTCTGCCAACATTGATGCAGGAATATGGTGTTAAATACATATTCTTTGACAAAACTCAGGTTCATCCCGACTGGTCAATACTGTCGTTTCTGAATTATTCAGGCTTGCCCTCTTACCAAAACGCGTCTGCCGATCTCTTCTACACAGATAATTCATCGGAGATTTCAGGAAGCCCGTATCTGTTCTCCGCCGGCGGTTTCAACAATCAGGATATACTTAATCTGACGTATTTGCTTCATTCTGCTGGATACTATGCAGCTCTTTCGCCATCCAATGGATCTGGTATATCATTCACAAAAGATTTGGGCAATGCAAGCGGGACCTATATTTCGCTCAGCAATATTTCCTCAATGTACCCAAGCAGGATCCTGCCTGAAATGACCGGAAATTACAGTGGTTCGTCCAATGCTGATAATTTCTGGATAGGAAATGATTGGTATGTGACGAGGTATAATGGAGGATACTACGTCAATTATTCCTTTAACAACGGATCACTTTCCGTGAACAGATATTCTCCTTCTCCGGAGAATTACAACGAATCAAGTCCTCCGCTTTTCTTCCTTTCCTATACCAACAGTTCCAGCAACCTTACGGGAGGCAGTGTGATCCGTATACCTTCAGGATATTCCGTTGTGGTAAACTTTGCATTTGGATACAGGTCCACTTCCAGCGGCTATGCAGGATTCTTTTCCGGCCCAAATTATGATGCCCTGAAGGAGAGCAACTCCTCAAGGAGCATAAACGGATCATTCACCATACCGGCAGGAACAAAGGACTTTGGCATAGGTTTTTCATTCTCGTCCTACAACGGCACATTCACACTGATTCATCCCCACATATCATACACTTTCGTTAAGAACTCCATGGTGGACCTTCACAGCACAGATTTGGGCAATGCAAGCGGGACCTACCATAACGCTACCTATATGGATGTTACAGGTGTACCGGACACAGAATATGTTGTTTCCTATTCCGGATCATATGATGGTGATAACCACCATACTTTTCACTTTACTGCTGAGTCGAATTCATCTGGTGTTCTGAACATTTCACTATCTGACGTTAATTTTCTTGGTGAACTTGCCGTCTTTAAGGCGGACTATCCTTCCACCTTTAATTCGGGCAATAGTATTGGGAAGATACAATTTTTAAACGGTGGATCAACGATAGTTATGAATGAGGTAAGCTCACGTTACATAGTCATAAGCTACAGTCCGGATTATTCATGGAAAAGTTCTGGCGGGTTGAAATTTGTAGGTGTGAACGCTTTTGGTCAGCAGGTCTTTGAAGTCCCATCCAACGGAAATTATTCTATATACATTCCAGGGGCCGACTTGCATAATTATTCAGACTGGGCCACTGCGCTGTTCATGAATGTAGGATTTCCCACCCTGCTTATTATTGGGATATATAGGAGGAGAAAAGCTTCAAAAAATGTTCACCGAACATGAAGATCATTGCAGGCTTGAATGAATCTATCAATCATTCTTGCGTATCCATGTTCCTGAGCTGTCCTGTAGCCTTCTTCAGAGATCACAATCAGTTTCTCCTCATTATTTAGAAGTGCTTTCACAGCTTCAAAAATAGACTCTTCATCACCTGGCGGAACCATAATACCGTTCTCCCCACTCCTGAGGTATTCCCTGATACCCACAGAATCGGTGGCTACCACAGCACATCCGCAGGCCATGGCTTCAAGCGGAGGAAGCGGATAACCCTCTAGACGTGAAGTTATCACGAAAATCCTGTTCATATTGAGCAATTTAACCATATTACCGTTATCAGGCCTGAAATGATAATTGACATATTTAGGGACTCTCTCTTTGGGTATGTTTCCAAATGCACTTATTTCAATACCCGGAATTTCGTTATAAAGATGATGCATGGCCTCCAGTGCCGTATCAGGATCTTTCTGCTCACCATCCCTGAGTATGAAAACAACGCTCTTTGGCGATCTGCTGTTGATTGGAACAGTGCGGGCAAATAACCTAAGGTCTATCGCCATTGGTATTACCTCTGCCGGTGGGTATCTGTCAGCAACTTCCCTGTTGATGAATATCTTTCTTTCAAGGTTCCGGTATATTTCAGATGCAACGGATGAGTACTGATGTGAATACAGTGGCTGTGTTTCATCGATCTGCGAAAAAAGCACTATTCTATTTTCCTCAACATTTGTGCTCTTCAGCATAACGGCGCTTAGGAAGTTGGTGGCAATATAGAATTTAGCAACGGTATTTCCAGTTCCCGCACGAAAAATTCTAACCCCGCGGTCAAATGAACATGATGGAATTCCTTTTCTTGCCCTTCTAAGTACAGGATAGAGAAATCTGTGCAACCATGGCGTGTCATTCAGCCACAGAACAAGTCTCGATGGAATTGAATATCCAGTGAAGTATGGGTCAAGTACCTTATTCCAATCCGATCTGGTCATTACAAGGATGCCAACCCTGTACCCCCTGCCATGAAGACCATTAACTATTGCCGCCACGATTTTTGCACCGCCAGAACCATCAATGGGAAGGCCGTTCACTGCGAAGATAAAATCGAAAAACAACGACTTGGAATTTTGTTGTTTTTGTCTCCTTTCACTATTCATAGATGAGCCACTAAATCGACGAACGAGGCATCTGAGATTCTTAACGTTACAAAGAATCACACCGGGCCTGGTCTTCAATTACAAGAAATTAGCGCGCTACTTAAAATTTGCCTTGTTGAAGTGAAGATGTAATTGGCCTACTAATCTGATCCGAAATTAAATTTTCGGAAATTTATTCGTGCATGAGAACAATGTGTACAATGAATTGAATGGTTCGGACAATTCGAGATAATCTTATTCCTCATCGACATCCCTTACTCAATGAATAAAAGCAGCAAAGTTATTTTTAACTCAGCCCCTCCTTACACTGGTGTTGGAATAATGAGCAGGATGCTATTTGAAGCATGGGGAGCATTGAGACCTTCCGTTTCGTTCATGCAAATTCCTGCCCTCAGGTTAAAAAACCTGGTTATGAAAACACACTACGAGGGTATTGCTGTGTCCGGGGACACCTCTCTGTCTCTTGCCCTGAAACCTTTTCCCAGTGTGGTGGTAATTCATCACCCAATGTATTTAATGAAACCTGAAAATTACCCGCGTACCCATGTTTTGGCATTTAAACATGCTCTCAGAGAAATGGCTGAGAAACAAACCAAAATCATAATGTTTTCCGACTGGGGCAGGAAAAATTTACTGGAATTGAACCGGCGGCTGGATCCGGATGATGTCAAGGTTATTCATCCTTACTCCCTACTCCCGGAGCCAAATGACGACGATATCCGGAATGTTCGGGAAAGATTCTCATATGCTTTTGATGAAACTCTTGAAGCCAGAGCTACGGTACTGGCAGTCGGAACATCAATGCCTCATAAGAACTTTGTAACTCTCTACAGAGCAACAAAGAACCAGAAACTGAATGTTGTCAGAATCGGAGCGAATGAGGAACTTGAAAGAAGGGAATATGGCCGACTGGCCAGTCATGTTTCCTACATTCATGAGAAATTAACTGATCTCGAAATGTCTTGCATATATCGATTATCCGATCTCTTAGTTTTCACTGGTACTGAGGAGGGTTTCGGCAGACCTCTTATTGAGGCCATGTCTCTGGGGATTCCTGTGGTGGGAAACTATCAAACCACAGTGCCTGAGATTCTTGGAGAAGGCATGCCGAAAGTCAAAAACCCATACGATCATGTAGCATTACTCGACGCAATTAAAGAAGTGATTGCAAATCATGACGGTTACAGGAAAAAAGCAATATCCCAATCAGCAATCTATTCAAAGGAACACTGCGTTTCTGATCTGAGGGAATTGGATCAGACCCTCAGTGAGTACTAATCCAGTGCAATACGCAATACTACTCTTAATTTTTCATTTAATTCCAGTATCCAACATATGTGCATGCAAGGGAACTGAGGATAAAATGCAACAAACATGGAAAGAAGATTGTCGATCTCCCATTGGTTCTAAAAGGATCAGGCTTCTCACTGCACTTTGAGGCAATGGTTGTTGAGATGTGCTGAGAGATGCGTGAAACATTTCAATAATCACTTGCGTGGGATTTCTTAAATGAAGAATCTGCCCCTTTCTGTATCAGAAAAACTTGAAAAAAATAAAATGCAAATAGGGAAGAATAACTCAGGTTCCAATACCAAAATGGAGAATCTTTATGGACTGGCCTGAAAGAAGGAATATTTGAATTTACTGAGGGAATAATGAACCAATGAATGGATATTGAGACATTGACCAAGGAACATGATACACAAAAGTCAAATTAATGTATAAATGAAATGAGAATATACGAACAGCCAAGCAGAAGTGTTCCAAGTTGAGAATTTTGCTAAAACTGCAAAATCGATTTCGGGAATTTTTCATGTAATGATAGCCTGTATGAGGGGCTATCTTAAAGTGGATAAATGGGTCCGTTTATCTATTTATTCGTTTATTGTGACCTTATTTTAACTCCAGATACCGTATTTTCTTGTTCGTTTATTCATTTCATCAAGGTTCGTTTATTGTTCAATTCTGTTCGGATATTATTTGCGCTATATTGGACAGAGATGACGGGAAATACCGAGTTATAATCAAAATATTCATTTTGTGGACATCGTTCGGTTATCATATCAATTTTGTTCGTTTTCGAATATCGTAAATGTATCATTTTCGGAAATTTTCAAAGTAGTTCATAAAAGCGTATTTTTAAAGATCCAGAGGAGGGAAGAAAAAAAATAACCGAAAACATAACCGGACATATAAACAGGCATTAAGCTTCCTACTAGACATGAATGATTCGTTTATTTCTATAATCCCAGTGTAAACGCCGATCAAGATTTATGCAAAATCACCGGGATAAAATTGATTCACCCCGTATAACTTTTCGCTCATTCTTTTCACCTCTTCTTTCTGTCAGTAAAGAATTCTTTCTCCTGTCCCTCAGCCTGTATGACTCGCCCTTGATGTTGATGACAGTGCAGTGATGGAGTATCCTGTCAAGGACAGCTGAAGCCATCACTGAATCGCCAAGCATCTCGCCCCATTCGCTAAAAGACTTGTTGGATGTGTATATGGTAGAAGGCTCATCATACCGTGAGGAAAAGAACTGGAAGAACAGGTTCGATTCCTCCCTTGTATGTGTTAGGTATCCAATCTCTTTTACTATCATGAACCTGACCTGGAATATATCTTGATCCTGTATTCTACTACTATGAAAGAAGTTTTTTGATCGTACTCCATAACGTGTAGAGTACGGGTCCGGGAAAGGCTGCCGATCTATTCTTTGAGTCTTTGAGTCTCGAACTCGCTTAAAAGGTTGGCAGCTTACGGATCGACACCATGCCCTACTACTATGAAAGAAGTTTTTTGATCGTACTCCATAACGTGTAGAGTACGGGTCCGGGAAAGGCTGCCGATCTATTCTTTGAGTCTCGAACTCGCTTAAAAGGTTGGCAGCTTACGGATCGACACCATGCCCTCGCAGGAGGACGAATAGTAGAGTGTTTACCGACCACATATTTCCCGGAATTACCAGAGGAGGTAACAGCATGTATATAGGCATAGATGCACATAAACTTAGTGAATCCGTCTGTGTGACGGACAGGGATGGAACCATTTTAGAAGAGTACAGGATGGACAACACTGAAGAGGCCTGGAACAGGTTCATGAAGAAATACAGTAAGGATGATATGGTGATTGCTGTTGAATCGTCAACAACAGGAAAGTATGTTGCCCACCTGTTGAGAGACAACGGATTCAACATTCACCTTGCAAACCCGAAGGAGTTGAAGCCCATATTCAGATCTAACAAGAAGACTGATAAGAACGATGCAAGGATTCTTGCAAAGCTTCTCCGTACGGGAGATCTTCCCGAATCATACCTCCCGTCCAGGGAGGTGGATGAACTGAGAACAGCCATAAGATACAGGAGGTCTCTTGGAGAGGAGATCACCTCCATAAAGAATAAGGTCCATGCACTTCTTGCAATCCATGGCATCAGCATAGGGGCTTCAGACATTTTCGGAAAGAGATCTCTGTCCAGGATACTTGCATCTTCAGATGGACTTCCGGAAACAGACAGCATCATACTCACTGATCTGATCTCCAGGTTCAGTGACCTGTCAGCAAGGGTGGAGAAGATGCAGGACAAGCTTGCATCAATGGGAAATGGCATTGAGGAGGTGAAGACGCTCATGACCATTCCCGGAATAGATTACTACACTGCAATAGCAATATATTCAGAAATAGGGGACATAAAACGTTTCCCGGATGCTGAACATCTATCATCATACGCAGGCCTTGTTCCTCGTGTGGATCAAAGTGGAGAAACTGCAATTTACGGGCACATAACAAAATCCGGGCCATCTGTATTGAGATATTTCATTGTGAATACGGTACACACACTGGTAAAAGTATCTCCGACATTCATGGGAATATTCAGAAAACTGAAGAAGAGGATAGGGAGGAACAGATCGATTATAGCAGTGGCAAGGAAACTTGCTGTAATAATATATAAAATGCTTGAAAAGAAGAAGGAATTCGTGGAGGAACATGCGTTCAAAACCCTGAAGGAGAAGAAGCTGAAGAACATGGCTGCAAGATCTGAAATATCTCACAGATTCAGCAGGGATGACATGGAAAATGTAATTAAGGAGGCTGGAATCCATTCAAAGTCAACAAGGCTTCTTTCATGACACCTTTCGGGATAAACTTCCTGATCCATCCCATCGAATATGAGTTGAACATGGAGATCTCATCGAAAGTGCTTTCAACCACGGCCTTCAGGTGCATCTCCGATGCGATCAACGTTCTGGAGACCATACGCTTGACACTCTTCCACAGGAATTCGATCGGATTCAGATCCGGAGAGTATGGCGGAAGATACACCAACCTGATGTGTAACTCCAGCGATCTTTTCTTCACCATTTTCGAACGATGGGATGCAAAATTGTCCAGGATCAGGACTATCTCTTTCCCGGGGTTATGTGATCTTATTGCCTCTAGAAAGGAACAGACTTCCTTGTTCCTTGAATTCTCATAGAACCTTATGACACTGTTTCCGTTGATCGTGTAAAAACCGAATGTGTTTGCCCTGTATTTTGTGGTATTGCTGATCTTTTCCGGTTTGTGGAAGGACCACATCCTCACCATGTTGGATGTGGTCTGGGGAGATGATTCATCCAGGAACCCTATGATCTGTTCTCCGATACTTAAGATACCTAAGTTTTTTTAGATCATCCTCTGCATTCTTCGGCCTTCGGTAATCATGCTGGTACGGTTTCGCGTATTTCATGCCCAGCTTCCTGAGGATCGTGCGGACATGCTTCTGCGTAAACCTGATGCCAAATCGCTTTTCGATGAGATCCTGCACCTCTTCTGTGGTCCAGTCATCCCTCTCCTCAAGGATTGTTCTGAGCCTTTCCATCTTCACAGGGGAGAGCTTTGCAGGCTTACCGCCTGCAAACCTTGGAACAATGCCATCATAACCGCCCTCGTTCCACCGATCCTGCCACTGGTACGCCACCATCTTGTACACACCCACCTTCCCAGCAGCTGTTTCCACAGAATCGCCTTGGTACCTGTATCTTATGAAATACAATCGTTTGAGAACCCTTGTATCCTTTTCAAGAGTCTTGATTCGTTGTTCAAGCTCTTCTGCGCTTATTTTCCTTTGAACCGGAATTGTCTCCCTTCGTCCCATGTATGGATGATATTAGTACGTATTAAAAGTATGGTATTTAACTATAATTTATCACCCCACTTATAATTAAAATAGATTAACCCGGCAATCTCCCGAAGTGTCCTTTGATAGCCTGTCCCCAATGTGGAGCCATAATATTCGTTTATTGAAAAGTCTATTCCAACAATACTTGCTTGCTCAACAGCGATCTTGAAAGCAAGCTCAGTTTCCTCCCAGCCGTTTATGAATGTTTCATCATACAGTTTAAATTCTTTCTTCTTTATGAAGTTTGAGCTATAAATCCCGAAATCTCCATTTTCTCTAATTATTTTTTTCTTCTTAACAAAGATAGAAAAAAATCTTTTGTTTGGGATTCGATCAAATCTCACTTCGAATTTTTTCATTATTCTAAGTCTTGCAAATGCTCTTGACTTATGTTTCACTATCAGGTAAATATTGGAATATAAGCTTAAACTCCCTATCAGTGAAAGTTGTGAGTGATATACGGTTGGATTACAATGAACATATTCGACTTTGGTATGATCTATGGAAACTAATTGCTTTTGAAGTTTATTTATACTGTCTATCTTGATCAAGTCGTCTCCAGCAACAATTACCCATTTAGGGTGGTATTCCATAGCTTTCTTGACGCCGACATTGCAGTTGTGGGCATAGTTAAAATAAGGGTCTGGGACTTCACCGCTCTCAACAAAGATTATATGCAAACCTTTGAAAATATTATCCACGCTCTCCCTTGCGTATTTCCCATTTATATCTGCAGTAGGAATAACAACAATGATATCCTTGTCTCCTTCTACCTCATGTATGTTGGCAACGCCCTTCGGTCTCTCCCTCATCCACTGTATCAGCTGTTCGCGATTGTCAAATCCATTGTAGAATTCTATGATTTTGTTGGGATTACTGCTGGTGAAGTAGTTATTGCGATAATCGACGAGACTGAAAAACAGAGGGATTTCACAATAAGTAACTGGAGACTTCTTTCTACTATTCTTAACTGTCATTTAAATCAGCATAAATTGAAGGAATATCATACTTTTGCACTTATAAACGCCTTACCTGCTATGCCACGAGGTAATAAAATTTTTTTCTGAAGTATTCATAGGAAAGCAAGCAAGATCCCCTTAGATTTATCCCAAGTTTGAGTTAAACTCTATTCGGGAAAGACATTTTAACCAGAAACTTTCCCCAAACAATGCTTAAGATACTGTAAAAAGGCTTTCTCATGAACAACATGTCAATATGCGGCCTTTTTCCGTATGAATCTATCGCACTATTACAGTGAATATTCAATATATTACTCAGCCATTGTATGTTCTGCATTGCTGTTACAAGAGAATTTTTGGCCGAATGTTTGCGAATCTATCAAGCTCCTTTTCATATCCTACGAGCTTCTTGTAATAGTCTACGGTATGCATCTGCGGGATATCTTCCAGATCTTCACTGCACCTTTTTATGATCTCTTCCACCCCTTGTGCAATATCATACTTAGTCTCAAATCCCATAAGTTTCTTTGAAAGATCAAAATTGACCCTGTATGACCGATTATCAGGATCACCGTACAGTTCGATCTTACAGTCTTCCCCAATCTTCTTACTGATCATTTCAGCCACGTCTCTAATCTGCACGTTCTGTTTGTTATTCCCCACATTGATGAATCTCCCTCCTATTTCATCATTGTTGGATTCGATCGAAGAGATAAGTGCCCTTGATACGTCCTTAACATGTATGAACGGTCTGTACTGATTCCCGTCTCTCATCATCTTGATTACATGATTTTTATATCCGTAAAAGGTCATTGCGTTTATTACCAGATCAAGTCTGAATCTTTCGGAATAGCCGAAAACCGTTGCGAATCGAAGGGCTGTGCTCCTGAAATCCTGGTTGTTGAGGGCTAGATTGTCATTCTCAACTGCTATGTTGGCCTCCGCATATGTTGTAAGTGGATTTACAGGTGTAGTTTCTGTGCAAATGTCATCCCTGAAGCCGTACACAGAACAAGAGGAAGCTACGACGTATCTCTTAGCCCCGAGCTTCTTAGCGAGCCTAGCTATCCGCACACGCCCGATATAATTTATGTCCCATGTAGCAATCTTGTTGAGATTTCCTGATGGATCGTTGGATAATGCAGCGAGGTCAATGACAGCATCGAAACCCTTAAGGAGATCCGGATCGCATGTCCTTATGTCTTCCCTTAGAATGCTTACCCCTTCATATTCATTTTCGAGATCGGAATAATCAAGAAAACCACGATCCATAACGGTAATCTCATGTCCTTTCCTTTTCAGATCTGGAACGAGAATTCTTCCAATATATCCTGTTCCACCTGTTACCAATACATTCATTCAATCACACTCTGTAATTCTTAAGTATAAAATAAAGGATTTTATAGATCATTTATAGAAGGCCACCCCCTGTCCTTAGAAGATATCTCAGAAGGTTTCTCAGGCCACTTTATCCCTACATTCGGATCGTTCCATATTATTCCTCCTTCGCTGTCCTTGTTGTACTCATTCGTAGCTTTGTATAGAACAATGGAATCATCCAAGGCAAGGAATCCATGTGCGAAGCCTTCAGGTATCCAGAGCATGTCCATGTCCTCCTCGCTCAGGGTCGCGGAGATGTATTTTCCGTATGTGTCTGAATCCTTTCTCAGATCGACACCCACATCAAATATCATTCCCTTTACAACACGGACAAGTTTCCCTTGGGCATGCGGTTCTTTCTGGAAGTGAAGACCCCTGAGGGTTCCCTTCTTGGAGAAGGACTGATTATCCTGCATGAATTCTCTACCAATGCCGAAGAATTCAAAAGAAGTCCTCTTGTATGTCTCCGTGAAATACCCACGATCATCCGGAAAAATCTTAGGCCTTATAAGAAACGTTCCCTTAATATCCAGCTCAATGAATTCAAACGGCATCCTGTTTCACCTTACCCAGGAATTCTATGGATTTATTTAAGTCGTCGAACTGTGTGGAGAGAAGCGAGTGTGCCATCTCATTATTCAGTGATGAATCGTATGGCCTGCTGGCTTTCATATTGGGTACACTGTCGCTCAGGCTTATCATGCCTGTATCGATCTTCAGGATATTTTTGATCTTAAGGGCGAACTCGTACCTCGACATCCTCCGGCCTGAGATGTTGAGGATCCCATGTGGGGATTTTACGATGACCTCCCTTATGGCTTTAGCGAGCATAGTGGCATGTATAGGCGAATAATAGGAATCTATGCAATTAACCGTCCCACCTTCGCGAAGAGTCTTCACAACAAAGAGCGGAAAGTTCATCTTTACTCCGTATACTCCCGAGGTGCGGATGACGAGGGAATTATCATATGAGATGGCATACGCCTCCCCGATGATCTTGCTTATTCCGTAGTAGTTTATCGGATTGGGCACATCCTCCTCCGCGTAGTTGCCTTTCCGTCCATCGAAAACATAATCGGTTGAGACATGAATGAAATACGATCCAGTCTTGGAACACGCTTTTGCCATATTCTTTATAGCGATCGCATTGACTGAATATGCATCCAGTTTATCCTCCTCACAGCGATCAACATTGGTCTGGGCTGCTGCATTAATTACAACGTCTGGATTGTATTCGGAAATCGTACGCACTATCATCCCAGGGTCCTTCAGATTGAGATATGTACCAGCTGGATCCTTTCTGGAAGTACCTATTGCGCCGGGAAACAATCTCACGAGTTCTGACCCGAGCTGTCCGTCTTTTCCTATTACTAGAACCTTCATTATTTCATCTCCTCTTTAGAATATAGCAGAGGATAAAATGGATTATATTGATATAATTTAAGAGAGAGAAGAATATTTATATCCATTTCATTGCTCCACTGATGAGTCCCTTCCAAGTATAAGACGTATAACTTTTTTTGGATCTTTTCCGACTGAGACTCTTGCATTAGGTCCTATTATGCTCTTCCTGATCGTTGCTGAGGAACTGAGATCGACTGTAACACTGTCCATAAGTATTGAATCTTCTATGTCAGAGTTATTGACCTTGCAGCCTGTACCTATGCTTGTGAAAGGTCCAATGTAACAGTTGTTTACTATCGTATTTGGACCAATGTAGCAGGGACCAAGGATTGTGGAATTCTCATTAACCTTGGCAGATGGATCTACAAACACTCGGCCCGAGATATTCATCCTTATCAATGAAGGATTATTTGGTATTTTATCCAAAACGAGACGGTTGCATTCCAGGAAATCGTCAACGGTACCAGTATCCTTGAACCAACCGGTCACGATAGAATATCCTATTCTCTTTCCTTGGTCGACCATATCCTGGTATGCCTCTGTGATCTCATATTCACCCCTCTTGGAGGGTCTGAGCCTGGAGATTACATCGAATATTTCCGGTTTGAGAAAATATACCCCAGCTATGGCAAGATCGGACTTCGGTTCTTTCGGCTTCTCTACGAGGTTTACAATCTTCCCATCTCGGACTTCTGCTATACCGAACTGTGAAGGATTCTTAACCTTCACGAGGGCAAGCATACCATCCATTTCATTCGTTCTATATGCATTATAAAGGGAGGATATCCCGTCATTCAGGTAATTATCTCCTAGGAATACTATGAAATCTTCCCCTCCAACAAAATTCCTTGTGAGACCTATGGCGTGGGCAATTCCCAATGGCTTATCCTGATAGGTATAACTTATATCTATTCCCCATTTTTCACCGTTTCCATAATATTTCTTGACCTCTTCTCCGCCAACGGAACCAATAACAATGTTAATGTCCTTAATGCCCACTTCTATTAGATTTTCAAGAGCGTATTCACTTATTGGTTTTCCAGCTATGGGTAGAAGCTGCTTAACGTCTGTATAGGTGAACGGTCTTAAACGGGTTCCTGAACCACCATGAAGGAGTACGCCTTTCACTTGATAGGCATGAGAATTATACTTTAATTCTTTTCCCAGTATATCCGAACCGAGTTAATTTCTAGACAGCAATGACTATCCTTATTCGGAGAAAGGAATGTATTGGATCAGATCAGATTCAGACAGCATCATGGAGAAACACTTATATAGTGGGAGAGTCAAAAGGAGGGGTTATAATCTCTCTCCCGTTAATGAGGTGAAGATATGGTAGGCAAGGGGACATACCGGACAAAGGAGGAGAAGGCAAGGATCGTCATGGAAGGCCTGTCCAATTCCTCCATAATATCAATGGTGTTGCAAATCCTAACTTGAGTTGTGCGAGATCACTAAACATATGTTTATATCATTCTAGATAATTAAATTTAGATGTCATTTAGATCAAAAATACGTCAGGTTATCGTGATAAGAAGATTCGCTAAAAATTGGGCCTATATAGTTTTTAAGATTCTGAATAATGCAGAGACACCAATCTTTTTGCGTAATGGGGAAAGGCTTTCTAATGTAAAGGATCCGTATGCGCTTATAAATTTACTAAGCTACGGATGGAAAATTGAGGAACATAACGAAACATTCATAGTTTTGAAGAACAGAGATAACGTCAAACTTAAGTGTCGACTTGGAGAAGGGTTCGATCTTGGTCACATTGTAGAAATCTTCGAAAGGGATACGTACTCACAGGATTATAAAAATTTCACGGTGATTGATATTGGCGCATCAACCGCTGATTCGTCTATATATTTCGCCATTAAGGGAGCTAAGGAGATTTATAGTGTAGAACCAATGAAAGAGTCGTTTGACTTAGCTTTATACAACGTTCAGCTGAACAATCTCGAAAGTAAAGTGCACTTAATAAACGCAGCAATGTCTAGTAAATTAGGAACAGTTGATCTAATAGTTTCCTCTAAAAATCCAAACGCTAACTCCATAAGCCCCACAGAAACAGTGAAAAGAAGTGGAATTAGCTTTGATTCTAAAAGAGAAATAGATTCTATTTCTCTGAAAGATATAATATCTCAGTACAATATATTAAAAATCGACTTATTAAAGATGGACTGTGAAGGATGTGAGTACGAAACATTACAAAGCATCGATGAGAAAACTATTTCACTTATCGATAATATAATTCTCGAGTTTCACGATGGAATCAAATTTTTACCTGATTTGCTCGAAAGAAAAGGCTTTAATGTAAAGTACGAACCATCTAGTGGACTAGGAATTCTCAGGGCGTCTCGTAATACAATTAAACTTGACCAGTCTCTTTTTAACGTTTCAAATAACGCTGTATAACAATAGTTATACAGCATTGTTCTGTTCTGCAAATGAATACTTACATTCCGGTAGGAAATAATAACAAATAATA
>JAJZZQ010000073.1 GCA_021797525.1 Thermoplasmata archaeon
TTCTCAAATATATTTCTGATTCTTTCAATGAGACTTATGGGGAAATAAATGCAGATCCAGAGGGCTTATCGGATCCCGAAGATAGGGATGAATATGAATCCAGAAATGTTTTCTGGGTTGGTCCTGAAGCAAGGTGGGAATATATTAGGAACAGTGCAAAACAGCCAACGATCGGTGTAATCGTGGATCAGGCCATGGATGCTCTTGAACGTGACAATCACAACCTTAAAGGTGTATTGCCACGGGATTATGCCAGGCCTGCGCTGGACAAACAGAAGCTTGGTGAACTTATAGATCTAATAAGTGGAATTGGTTTTAACACCATAGAAGGTGTAAGCAAAGACTTGTTGGGAAGGGTATATGAATACTTCCTGGGGCAGTTTGCAAATGAGGAAGGAAAAAAAGGCGGGCAATTCTACACACCACGGAGCATCGTCCAGCTGCTCGTTGAAATGATTGAACCCTTCACCGGCAGGGTATTCGATCCATGCTGCGGTTCAGGTGGAATGTTTGTACAGAGTGAAAAATTTGTGGAAACACATCGTGGGAGGCTGGATGATATCCATATTTTCGGCCAGGAATCAAATCAAACTACATGGAAACTATGCCGCATGAACCTTGCAATCAGGGGAATAGATTCCGATTATGTTAAGTGGAACAGTGAAGGCAGCTTTCTAAATGATGCACATAAGGACCTAAAAGCAGACTTTATTCTTGCAAATCCCCCATTCAATGATTCTGACTGGGGTAGCAATTCATTAAAGAATGACATAAGGTGGAAATATGGCATACCTCCGGCAGGAAATGCCAACTTCGCATGGGTACAGCATTTCATAAGCCATCTTTCGCCAACGGGTTTTGCGGGTTTTGTTCTCTCCAATGGTTCGATGAGCTCAAATACATCAAATGAAGGGCAAATCAGGAAGAACATTATTGAAGATGACCTCATAGATTGCATGATTGCACTTCCTGACAAATTGTTCTTTAATACGGGAATTCCGGCATGTCTCTGGTTTGTTTCAAGGGATAAGCATAGCAATAATTTTAGAGAGAGGAAAAATAAGATCCTATTTATAGATGCAAGAAAGCTTGGAAATATGATAGATAGGAAGCACAGGGAACTTACTGAGACAGATATAAAAAAGATATCAGGCACATACCATCTATGGAGAGGGGAAAAATTAGAAAGCACTGATGTAGAGTATCAAGACATTCCGGGTTTTTGCAAATCTGTGGATTTAGAGGAAGTAAGGAAGAATGGCTGGATTCTTACACCAGGCAGATATGTTGGCAGCGAAGAAGTAGAGGACGATGAAGATTTTGAAGAAAAAATGGAGAAATTGACCTCAGAGCTTGCAAAGCAGATGGAAGAGGGCCACAGGCTTGATGATGAGATAAGGAAAAATTTGGAGAGGATTGGTTTTGAATTTTAAGAATTCAATACAGGATAAATATACTGATGTGAGGTCGGTTCACGTAAGTGATTGGAATATTAAATCTATAGAGGAAGTAGTTGCGTCGAATGAGGGCAATTTGAACTCCGCTTCTTATTATAAAGTTATTTCGTACATAGACCTCAACTCTGTTGAAAACGGTCAAATAAACGAAATAACCACGACTGATATTAAAGATGCATCTACACAAGACAGCCATATTATACGAAAAGGAGATCTTTTAATTATCACCGTCCAACCTAATCTCAAGCACTACTGCATGACAAAGAGTGAATTTTCTAATACCTTAGGATCGACATATTTTGCTAGTCTGTTTCAAAAGAATGTAAGGAAGTAATCTCTATGAAATCAGTAAATAAGGTACATAACAAAAATAAAGCGGATGATTGGATAGTAACCGATATCGCATCTTTTGCACCATTCATTTATGGGAAAGGGCTTCCAGAAGGAAAACGTATTAATAACGGCCACTTCCCTGTGTATGGTTCAAATGGTGTCATCGGATTCCACGATAAACCATTAGTTAAAAGTCCCACCGTAATCGTTGGGCGAAAGGGAACTATAGGCTCAGTACATTTTTGTGAAGGGGGTTGTTGGCCTATTGACACAACCTTTTATTACACAAATGAAGATGTGGACAATGTAAAATATGTATATTATCTTTTAAAATCAGTTGATTTCAACGGAATGAATTCAGATAGTGCGATACCAGGATTAAACCGCGATAACGCGCATGCGATACCAATTAGAATACCATCTAATGCCAAAGAACGACGCTATATTGTTGACATTCTGGGTACTCTAGACGACAAGATCGAGAACAATCACAAGGTGGCGAAGACCCTGGAAGCCATAACGCAGGCCATCTTCAAATCATGGTTCATAGACTTTGAATTCCCTGATGAAAATGGCCAACCTTACAAGTCAAGTGGGGGGGAGCTGGTTGATTCGGAATTGGGAGTGATACCAAAGGGGTGGGTAGTTGGGACTTTAGGTGATATCCTGGTTAATACTAAAATTCCGCTCCGGCCCGGAAATCAACTCGGAGATAGGAAATATGTACCTATTGATTGCCTGTCTATGCATTCAATATGCATTGGTAGTTATGAACCAAATGAGCTAGCAACAAGCAGTTTGATTGCCTTCGAAAAAGATGATATACTACTCGGAGCAATGAGAGTCTATTTCCACAGAGTCAACTTAGCCCCTTTTTCTGGAGTTACGAGAGCAACTACTTTTGTTTTAAGGGTAAAATATCCGAATATCTTGAGTTTCGCCATTCTGTTGATGAACTTAGATTCTACAATAAACTATGCAAACTCTCATTCAAAAGGTACTACCATGCCTTATGCAGTTTGGGGTGGCTCATTAGAAAACATGCCTATCATTATCCCAGATCGTTTCATTTTGAAAAATTTCCATGATATTGTTTATCCATTTCTCTCTAAGATACGAGATAGCATTTTCTTTAGTGCTAGTTTATCTGCAATCAGGGATAATCTCCTTCCAAAACTAATTTCAGGTAAAATCAGGGTTCCAGTGGAGGATGCCAATGAGTAAACGATTCTATGAACAGGACTTTGAACAAAGTTTCATGGATGAACTGACCAGCCTCCAATATACCATAGATTATGGCCCGGATATCTCTGCAGGCAGCCTGTTTGAGGAAAGAAGGAATGACCAGGTCTTCTTATTGGGAAGGCTAAGAAGCGGGCTTTATTCATTGAACTCGAATATCCCTGAGGAAGCAATAGAGGATGCAATCAGGAAAATAATAAGGAATGATTCACAGGACCTTGTGGCAAACAACAGAAGCTTCCATAGAATGTTAGTCAATGGTATAGATGTTGAATATGCCGGCGATGATGGAAGAATAATCGGAGATAAGGTATGGTTAATAGATTTTGATAAACCTGAAAATAATGAATTCCTTGCACTCAACCAGTTTACAGTGGAGAAAAGTGACCAGTCGAATAGAAGGCCGGATGTTGTAATATTCGTAAATGGTTTGCCACTGGTTGTTGTTGAACTGAAGAACCCTGGGAGTGAAAAGGCAGATATCCTTTCTGCTTATAATCAGATTCAAACATACAAAAATGAAATACCATCACTTTTCAGGTACAATGAAATAATTATAATAAGCGATGGAAAATATGCAAACGCAGGCACTATAACTTCAGAATACGATAGGTTCTCGCCCTGGAAAACTGTTGATTTCGAATTCGCAGATAAAAAAATACCGGAATATGAGACCCTTATCCACGGAATGCTGAACAAGAGGACTTTTCTGAATCTTATCAGGCATTATATTGTCTATGAAGAGGTAAAGGACACTGTTAATGATCTAACGCAGACAATAAAGATCCTGGCAGCTTATCATCAATACAATGCTGTTGAAAAAGCAGTAAAGGCTACAATTGAAGCAAGGGGCACCACAAAGAAGGCAGGTGTTGCATGGCACACCACCGGTTCCGGGAAAAGCATGGCAATGGTATTCTATGCTGCCAGGCTTGCACTTCAAAAAGAAATGGAAAATCCAACATTTGTTGTTCTTACAGATAGGAATGATCTTGATGGGCAACTATTCACCACATTCACGAAATGCCAGGAACTTTTAAGGCAGGAGCCAAAACAGGTACAGTCACGGAAAGATATGCAATCATTCTTAAATATTGCATCTGGCGGAATTATATTCACAACAATCCAGAAGTTCCTGCCTGAAGATAAGGGCCATGAATTTCCACTATTATCTGAAAGGGACAATATTATCGTTATTGCGGATGAAGCACATAGAACCCAGTATGGATTCTCACTCAAGGTTTCCAAAAACGATAAGGAAGCATCGTTGAAATATGGATATGCAAAATATGTAAGGGATGCATTGCCCAATGCCTCGTTCATAGGCTTTACAGGCACTCCGATAGAAACTGCAGATCGCAGTACCCGTGCTGTATTCGGGGATTACATAGATGTCTACAGCATTAAACAATCTGTAGAAGACGGAAACACCGTGAGGATTTACTATGAAAACCGCCTGGTTGAATTAA
>JAJZZQ010000083.1 GCA_021797525.1 Thermoplasmata archaeon
GTGCAAGCTGAGGGAGATAGGCATCGTGTGTTGAAGACATCATTACCTCTATTCCGGCCCATCTTTTCCAGTTCGTCTTTTCAATAGCTTCATCGATGTTTTCTGGTGTGTAAAAATAATTACCCCAGGACCTGTTTACAAGTTTTCCAGCACGTTTAACCCCATACCTTTTGTTTATGCTATCCACATAGCAGAACCTACATGCATGAGTGCAACCCACGGCAAAGTTAAGTGACCAACCATCAGAAAGTTCCTTTCCTACACCTCCTTTTTCTACCCAGGTGAGTTTTGATGGCTTTATTAATGGAGGGTTTAATTTGTATGTGCCCATTGCGACTTTTCTCATGTCTGTGTCAAATAGGTAGTCATCAACACTTTCATATTCTGCCTTTATTCTTTCTATTTTCTGGCGCCTCATCGTCTCCCATGCTTTGACTGCAGCCATGTGATATTTTTGTCGTTCAAGGTTTTCCTGATCAGTTTCTATCATTCGTATATCTGTGTTAACCATGTAATACCCATATAAATAATAAATGGGAGAAATCCCTTTTTAGAGGTCTCCCATGGTCTCGTCCAATTTCTGCATGGCCTTATCCTCAATCTCGGAGGCTATCTTTATCGCTTCATCTAGGGATTTTGCCCTCTTTATTTTCCTTGCGAGTCTTAAGCTTGTCTTAATGTAACCATTCATGAATTCCAAATCGAACTTATTCATAACAGTATCGACTCTTCCGTTCTTCTGAATTTCTCCCTCAGGTTGCTTATGAAATCCTCAAAGTCTCTGCTCTGTCTTGCTGCATCCTCAATTAATTCTCTGTCGTGATCGGCACGGTCATTCCAACCTGCCCTGTATCCGTCCTTCCTCAGAGCTTTCTCAAACTCTGTCATTGTGTCAAGCGTTTTCTGTTCTCTCATGAATCAAGTGAAAGATGCATTTACCTTATTATTTACGCTGTCATTAAAAAATGAGTGAAAAGAGAGTTTAAGGATACGGAAAGATGTCCGGGGAGTTTTTCAGAATAAATCGAGTTTGACTATTCATTTGTCCTTTTCCTCCTGTTCCTGCCTTCTTAACTCGGTTATCAGAGCATTCCTTATGAAATCTACAGTACTTAAATTGGCACAAAATTCTGGAAACTATAAAGAAATTTAAATGGATGCAAGAACTTAACATTCCGTTGAACAAATCATACTCACTTTTCAAGCGTTATTTGAATGAGCTACTTGAATTAAGAGGCCAGGGCACAGAGCACTCTTACCGTGCATCGCTTATTAACCTTATATCAGAGATTTTTGATGGCTGTAAACTAATAAACGAGCCTAAATCAGAATCAATGGACCTGAAGATTGACATTAGAGTATTAGTAGGAGACAGAAAAGTAGGATATATAGAAACAAAAGACATTGGAATAAATCTTGACAAAGTTCTTGAGAGCGAGCAGCTCAAAAGATACATGTCATCAATACACAATCTCATACTCACTGATTACCTAAATTTCATTTTGATCAGAAATGGCACTGTGACAATGAGGGCCGTCTTGATGCACGGAGTTTTAGACAAATCATTGCCCTTCAGGTTAGATGAAAGGGACATGAGTGCTATTAAGGACCTCATCCAGTCTTTCCTGCAATACCAAATCCCTCAGATCACGAGTGCGGAATTGCTGGCTGATTATTTGGCAAAAAAAGCAAAGCTATTGAAGATGCTATCAACTGAGGGTATAATTTCTGCATTACAAGACAAACCCTCACCACTGCCGCTGAAGGATTTTGTTTTGCTCATATCACCTCTGCTTGCGGAATCTCAGCCAACCGAGTATGTGGACGCCTATGCTCAAACCATGACATTTGGGATCCTTCTTGCCAAGTCTATGGGGGGCAACAGGCAGCTTACACGGGACAATGCGGCAAGGATTGTGCCTTCTTCAGTCAGGATTATAAGGCGAATCCTCATGAATATTATAGAGCCAGATCTTCCAACCAATATAAGCTGGATAATAGATGACATATTCGACGTGGTCAACACCTCAGACTTGAACAAGATACTATCTGAAATCAAAGACAAGACAGGAGCAGTGCAGGATGCTTTCCTTCTGTTTTATGAGGATTTTCTCGGAAACTACGACCCAGATAAAAGAAAGAATCATGGAGTCTACTATACCCCGAGGCCAGTCGTATCCTTCATTGTGATGAACATCAATAGGATATTGAGGGAAGAATTCGGGAAGGAGCTTTCACTAGGAAGTGACGACGTCACTATCCTGGATCCTGCAACCGGCACTGGAACCTTCCTTGCCATGGCTCAACTTGCAGCTCTCTTGAGTGTGAAAAGGGCAGGATATAACGGAATGATTGAAGAAAAGATAAAGAGACATATTCTCAAGGACTTCTTCGGCTTCGAACTTCTCGTTGCACCCTACGTGATCTCTCACCTTAAACTCACTAGAGAGCTCGAAAAAACCTGGGGTTATCAATTTTCCGGCGACGACAGAGTGCAAGTTTATCTGACCAATACTCTTCAAGATACGAAAATTGAAAATCTCTATGCGTTTGACGAAATACTGCAGGAAACAAGAATTGCCTCTGAGGTAAAACAAAAAAAGAAAGTCTTGGTCATACTTGGAAATCCACCATATGCTGGTTTCTCACAGAATAAGGGCGGCTATATAGAATATTCCATTAAGGATGGAAAGTCACTCGTCGAGGGTTCGAAACTTCAGGGATACTATACCCTGGATGACGCGCCTTTACAAGAAAAGAATCCGAAGTGGCTTCTCGATGATTATGTTAAATTCATCAGATTCGGACAGTTGAAAATAGATCAAAGTGGAGAAGGCATAATGGCTTATGTATCAAATAATGGATATCTGGATAATCCTACATTCGCCGGTATGAGACAATCCCTCCTTAAGACGTTTGATACCATTTATGTCGTCAATCTACATGGTAGTTCCAGGAAGCGGGAGGGTGTTGCTGGGGATGAGAATGTATTTAATATAATGCAGGGTGTCACCATAACCTTCTTCATAAAACATAAGGATCAGAGACCCCAAAAGATAAGATATGCTGAAGTCTTTGGCAACAGGGAAACAAAGTTCAAATGGTTAAACAACAGATTTTTTTCAAATATTGAGTTTGAAGACATTAATCCAGTATCCCCACAGTATTTCTATATACCTCACCAGACAGATGCAGAGTATCAAGCATTCCCCTCAATGCCTGATATCTTTAAAAAATATAGCGTGGGTATTGCAACCGCACGTGACAGTTTCACACTGGACTTCGAAAAGGATTCATTAAAAAATAGACTGGCTAAATTTTTGGGTTTGCCAGAGGAAGAAGCAAGACAATTATTTTCATTGGGAAAGGATGTCCAAGACTGGAAAGTAAAAACCGCACAGGACGACGTGAGAGAGTCGAAATTGGTCGACGATATGTTCACTCAGATTGCCTACAGGCCTTTCGATTATAGATACACATATTATACTGGCAAGAGCCGTGGTTTGATCTGTCGTCCAAGAACTGAAATTATGTCATGTATGCTAAAGGAGAACATTGCAATCGTAACAACAAGAGGCTCAAGACCTGAACCTTGGAGAGATGTTTTTGCAAGCACAAAAATGACAGATATAGCTGTGCTTTCCGGGAATACTAGCAGATCTTCCTATCATTTTCCTTTATACCTTTACAAAAATGACACGAAAGAACCAAACATAAAGCCTGAAATTATTGATGCCCTCTCACGGAAGTATGAGCGACAAATTACCCCAGAATTAATATTTTATTATGTTTATGGTATTTTGAACTCAAAAAAGTACAGAAATAAGTATGATTCAGAGCTGCAAAGGAATTTCCCAAAGGTGTGGCTTCCCCAAGGTTATGAAGAATTGGAAAAAGTAGCACAATACGGCAATAAATTACTTAGATTGCACACTATGGAGATGAATATCCATGGAATTTTAGGCTATCCTGAACCGGGAAATAATAAAATAGAGTTTGTGAAGTTTAAAGAAAACAAAATTTACATTAATGGCTCTCAATACTTTGATGGTTGCACAAATGAACTCTGGGAATTTTCGATAGGCAGCTATAAGGTACTCGAAAAATGGTTAAAAAGCAGGAAAGGTCAGACTCTTAAATCTGTGGACATTGAATTCCTTTCAAAAATTGCTGCGATAATTACGAATACCTTGGAAATTGAAAATGCGGTTGATGCATTCATAAGCCTCAATTAATTCTAAAGCTAAACGTATTTTTCCTTTATTGAAAGAATATACATCGGACTGAGGCTTTAAATGAGAATTTCCACCACTACCGTAGTCCCACCGTTTCCAGTCATTCCACTTAACTGTCCCACAAAGAACTCCTTTCGGGACACTCAAAAGAAGGAGGGGTGATATATAAAGAAATTAGTCAATTTTGAGGGGTAGGTTTTTGGGACAAAGACGAAAGTTCATAAATT
>JAJZZQ010000086.1 GCA_021797525.1 Thermoplasmata archaeon
TGCGTATTTGTATACTTCCCCTTCACGCACTCCAGGCACAAATATTTCCCACACCCCAGAATCCTTAATGTTAGTCATTGGGTGTGCTCCGTGCATCCAGTGGTTGAAATTACCTATTACAGAAACAGAAACTGCGTTGGGTGCCCAAACTGTAAATCTTGTCCCCTCAATCCCATCTCTCGATTCCATATGTGCTCCGAATGTATTGTAGGCCTCCTGCAGCTCTCCCTTCTTGAAAAGGTATATTTCAAAGTCGCCAGTTTTGGCTTTAAAGAAATATGGATCATATCTTCTTTCCACATACCCTGATGAATCACTGAAGCATAGAAGATATGGACTGGATACATCCTCATAGTCAACGGTGCATTCAAAAAGTGGGTCATTTGTGGGATTCTCCATTTTCATTACAATTTTACCGTCAGAGTTTTCTATCCATGCCTCCTTTGCCCTTGGAAGATAAGATCTTATTATATAAGATCCGGAGCCTAATGGATGTGGCCCAAGGAGTTTCTCCGGATGGCTCTCATTGAATTCCATAACACTCAGTGTCAGCTCACTGAGATTTCTTTCATATTCTCCCAAAACAGCACCTCATATGTCCCATTAACATTCCGTTTAATAGTGTATAATCATTTCCTTATCTTATTTATAATTAGACGTGGGACATCTATATTGATGTTAGTACAGAAACAACTGGAAATTTGCTTTGCAGGTTCTTATACCCAAAAACCAGGTCTGTTTATAAAATGATAATTTTATCGGATAAAAATCAACGGCAAATTTTTCTCAAATTTTCTCATGTGAAAGAATTCCTACTCAAACCCTTTTATTAAGGACACTGAAATTGATTTTTCTGAGTCACATTCAAGAAAAGGTCGCAATGTCCTGTTTAGGGTTCCAGAAAAATCAGACGGAATAAGAAAATCAAAAAATATCCCTTCTGTTGAGACAGAATATTTTGTCCCGATCATAGGGATCATGTTTTCCATAATGGTAAGGTTCAGTTTCCTCAAAATGCCGTTTATTTTGAGCTCTTCGCTAAACAGATCCCTGTAATTAGTTGAATCTTCTAAATTACAATTATATTCCGGATAAACCGTGATCTTTGGTACCCCATCGGTCGAATTATATTTAAGGAAAGCCTCAAGGCCAATGGGAAGAGACTGAAAATTATTCTTGTTTTCTGTTGGAATTATTAGACGGTATCTTTTGAGGTGGTGCTCAGCATTTATGGACGGCAACTCGTCATGGGCAAGATTTATTCCGGCAAATGATTGGGGGAAAATTTCTGCAAAATCAAACTTCAACATGCTCATCAAGAAATCTGAAATTGCATTGATATCATGTTTTCTGAACAGGATCTGCTGAAAAAGTAATCCTTTTTTGAAATACTGCAACTCCAGAACAGCAGAATCGATGGCAAATATGAATCCTAAGTCAAAATATCTCTGAAATTCCTCATCAGATGACTTTATGAGGTAATTGGAACCATCTTTTCTTATATTGGATCTATTTAACATTATGGACCCTTCCTTTGTTTTCACCTGTTTTTCCATTACGTAGGTGAAGATCAATTTGTCCGGGCCAAAATACGTGATTACCGGGAACCGGGAATCCCCTCTTGATGTGAGTTTGAGAGCTGGAGACTTAACTTCGTATGCGATTGTGCATCTCATTGTGTCGGGAGATTGCGTTGATATATCCAATTCATCAATCCTCTACCGGAAGATCGTCAAAACAGTTTGGATCTGATATTCCAAGCCTTTCAAAAGCAGATTCGCCATCACAGCAAAGGGCCATTCCCTTATAAGATTGAACAAGAATTCCAACGAAGTTGTTTCTTCCGTCTATTATGAAAGAGCCTTCGTCCCCGTAGGAGCAGAATTCAGACTCACTGGCAGCAACAAGAAACTGATCAACCATAAGAACAAGGTTTGGTTCTCTATATATGAGAAATGAAACATCCGTGGCTATAACCCTTCCTTCTGTGTAAGATGTGACCTTTCCGGATTTTCTGACATTCATTCCTATAGTTGCTTTTTTGAATCCAGTTGGTCTCCCAATATCCTTTATCCTTGCTGTGCAGTTAATGTGCCCATACACCTGAGCCAGTGCTGCATCCACATGATTTCTGCTTATTCCATTAGGGCGAATTGCACTGTCCAGTTTTCCTATTATGTTAAGTTTCCTGTTATTGTCTTCAGCAGATGGCTGGGAAATTTCATCATGGATCTTAGAACCAGGCGGTCCCAGAACAGAACTCGTTGAAACAATGTACTTTCTGTCATATTGCTTTACAATGCAACCAAGTGTCCCACTGGTATCAAAAGGCACATTTCCAATAGAAATACCTCCTTGAATTATGAAATTCTGATCAGGGGTAGTTCTTATGGGTTCCTTAGGCCTTATAAAATCAGAAATTATAGGGTAAAGGCTCATTCCTATTTCTGCAGCAGAAAATTCTCCTCTAAGCGGCTCAATGAGCTCCCGATTATCAATGAAAATATACCAGAAAAATTCAGGGTTTTCAAAACCCAGTCCGAAACCATTAAAACCAGGAAAATTAGGCATAATTCTGTTCAGTAGCTCCTTGGCCCGATCTATCCTCTCATTTGCACATGAGAGATCGAACTCATGCCCGCCCATTAGGCAGGATTCGCCCTCAATTTTCTTCTCACAGTTCCAGCAGTATGCCAATTGCAATCACATAATTCCAGTTTAGATTAATTAGATTCTGTCAGCCAGCTTCACGAAATTTTTCACGTCTCCATACTCTATTGAAATGCAGTCCCATTCTGAAAGTCGAAGATTCAATCTGCGATTGCTATTCTTTACTACCTCCCCTATTAACGGCGAAGAAATAAGCTTCAACGGACCGCCTCCTGTTTCTGAGCAAGGTACTCCAACTGAATCTATTTCATCACCAAGTTCCGTGAGAAAAGGAAAAATCATAATTCTCTTTCCAACAACGAGGCCCTCTAATCCGCTGTCTATCTGTTTCGGATCCCTCATTTTTGCCAAGTATGTTATCAAAGATTATAAAAGTTGCTAACCTGATAATATAAAATACTTTACTATTCATCATTTTTTATTCAAATGTAAAAAGATTGTTAATAATGTATCTATTAAGGTTTCATTTCGACTATTTACGAAATTATATCTACTTAATCTATTCGAAAAATTATGAAAATAGTAAACATCCATTCCAATAATAATTTATTTTTGGTACATAATTTTTAACGTACGTTATATGAAACGACACTTTAAATACTTATTTATATATATTTTAGTGAAATTACACTTCTGAAGTAAGTCATATTTGCTAGATTGTTGCGGTCATTCATATAAATATAAAGGTTGTGAAAATTAGTATGGCGAGTGAATATTCAAATTTCTTCTCCATAATCCAGTGCAATATGTTTAAAGTCTGCTATATGTGGTTTTAAAAGCAAGAATAAACACTCACTTGAAGAACATGTATTCATTTCTTGAGAAAATTCTGTATATCAATAAATCAGTACCTTTAGAAATAATGCAACTGAAAATATGCGAGGGATGGGATTTGAACCCACGAACTCCTACGAGACAGAATCTTAAGTCCTGCACAGTTGGCCAGGCTTTGTTACCCTCGCAATTGATTGGCTTATACGCCAGGAATATATTAAAAATGCTGATATTCGGGATATGATATTGGTATATCCTGTCTTGGGAAGTGAAGTAGTGAGAATATCTTAATTACTGCGATGTATATATTTCTTGCAATAAGTTTATTTATCTTTATTACAAATCAAGCATCTGAACAGTTTGTCCAACCCTGGAAAAAAGGTTTTAAAAACGATTCTGAATTATTATTCATTGCAAAAGAATACAAAAAGACCGAAGATGGAACACAACTAGCTGTAAGAACGGGAACCGGTTTTGGGAGCCTATGAAAAATAGAACCAATACAAAGTTAGGAAAAAACCTGATGCAAATTGAACTGCATCGACTATGAAACTCATATCTTAAGTCACTATATAGTGAGGTTTTATTGAACAGAAAAAGCAACTTCGTAAAATTTAATGAGCAATACAATAATAGTAAGAGATTGTTAATTCTATCAGATTCTAAACCCTAACTATCTAGTGTAATGTGCAAATATAAAAAAAATATGAGTATTTATTGTTTAAAATCGAAATAAAGATTGAAACTTCGAATAAACAGACCACTTCTATCTTTTTATATAACTCAGGAATCGGTATCAATGATTCCTCAGGGTGGTATGCCGGATAAAGGTGAACTCGTAGGTTTTGAATTAGAAGAAGAGCCAAAATGGATCACCGTAAAGCTGGAGGATGGGTCGGTTATACAGATAAAAATGGAAATAGTAGCGATAATGAAGGGTGGAAATGATCCCAATACCGGGCTTCCGCTCTATATGGTACAGGCGACAAACATAATCAGAATGAACAAGGTGCCAAAGGAACTGATTCGGAAAGGGCAGCCTTACGACGAGAATAAAGGCCAATCACTCTACAGATGATTTGTTTTCCAAATCTCTGGCATAATGTATGTTACAGAAAGAAGTGCAGTCCTTTTAATCAATTAAGCTCCTTTCCTTTGATATTTACATTTAACTGTCTGGAAAAGTAGATTAAACCGGGAGTTATAGGATACCGTGGACGAGATTGACTGGAAGATCATCCAGAATCTGAGAATGAATTCCAGAATATCGAATTCTGAGCTCGGACGGCGGTTGAATCTTTCTGAGGGGGCAATTCGCAAGAGAATCAAGATCCTCCAGGAAAACAACATTATTAAGCAGTTTACAATAGTTTCAAAAAACGACGGCATAGAAGCCATAGTGTTTGTTAGAATAGATCCAAAAAAGAGTCAATATATTAAGGAATACTTCCTCAGAAGATTCGAGGAGATATATGAATTTTCAGGCAAATTCGATATAGCGCTTCACTTCCATTGCAAATCAATGGAAGAGCTGAACGAGAAAGTCGATAGTCTTAGAGAAATAGATGGTGTCCGCAGCACAGATACGCTGATCAGGATGAGTTAGCCATTTTACATTAACTCTCACACAAAACAAAATTCCTTTAGAGAATATTGGAGATATAATATCTATCCGCCATAAATTAGAGAGTAATTGTTAAATAGTAAAGTCCAATTGGAAAATAAGGGATTACAATGGCTGAAGAAAACATTATCTTCGTTGGCAAAAAACCTACTATGAATTACGTACTGGCTGTTGTGACACAGTTCAACAGCAACGTTGACAGGATTGTCATAAAAGCAAGGGGGAAAGCTATCAGCAAAGCTGTAGATATAGCAGAGATTACCAGGCATAAATTCATTCATGAAGCCAAGTATGACTCTATTAAGGTGGCAACAGAGACACTCCAGGGTGAGAGGGGAGAATCCAACGTTTCCTCAATAGAAATAACTCTGACACGATGATTTTATCACGTTTTAAATCCCATTTTGATAAAATTTCCATTTCATAATTTCAGATTCTGAACAAGAGGTATCCTGTTAAGATTTTTTTCAAAAATAATTAAATGCATAGTTAAAATTCTGAATGGAAAGTGAGCTGATGAAGGATTATTATGAATGGGGTTCAGGACTTGGCCGAAAAGTATCCGAGGTCAATTCCAGGCTTTTGGAATCTATACAGTCGGACCAGGAGGATCTCTTTTCAATGTCCAGATACACCATTGAGGCCGGGGGGAAAAGGTTCAGACCCCTGCTCACAATTCTTGCCTATCAGATAAGTACCGACGCCGATTACAGGAACATCCTCGATCTGGCAGCGGGCTATGAGCTTATCCATACGGCAAGCCTGCTTCATGATGATATTATTGATAAGGCCGCCACAAGGAGGGGAAGACCCACCTTAAACAGCATATATGGAATTGACAATGCAATAGTGGTGGGAGATTATCTTTTTGCAAAGGCATATGAATTGGGTTCAAGATACGGCCCCGCGGTATCAAAAATTATGGCCGATGCCTCAAGCAGGCTTGCAGAGGGTCAGATACTTGAGTCTGTCAACCTAGGCAACATGGACCTTCGAGAGGATACTTATCTGCAGATAATTAGCAACAAGACTGCGAAATTCTTCGAAGCTTGCGCCCTGGGAGCCACGGTTGCCTCAGGTGCCCCTGTTGAGGTAAGGGAAAGCCTGCAGAATTTCTCATATAACCTTGGAATGGCGTTTCAGGTTACTGACGATATACTGGATGTCATTGGTGACCCAAATAAGATGGGAAAACCAGTTTTTACGGACCTGAAGCATAGCGCCATAACAATTCCATTCATTCATGCACTTGCAAATATCAATGCTCAGGAAAGAGCGGAATTTGTGCGTCTAATGGAAAACCCCTCCGATCAGGATAATGATAAAAGAATAAAGGAAATAATAGTAACATCCGGATCCCTTGATTATTCATTTTCCATAGCAAAATCATTTACGGAATCAGCACTAAATTCAATTAAAGGAACACGAAGAACACCGGACCTGGATCTTCTAATAGAACTTGCAATGATGGTGGTTCAGAGAATACAGGAAATATGATCCGTTTTCCCAAAAATTCTAAACTGATCCGGACATTACCCATTCATGTCAGGAGATGATTTCAGTTCCTTCAGGGAACAGACTCTGAAGGAAAACGGGATAAAAAATACGGAAAGCGGAGTTTTTTATGGTAAATTCGCAGAAACAAAAGGAGCAGAGACGTACACTTCTATCAGTCCTGTAGATGGGTTGAGGAATTCTTATTTTACACTTGCAGATCGCAGAGAATATGACAATTCCGTCAAATATCTGGAAGAGGTATTTGAAATGTGGAATGAAATATCACCTCCCAAGAGAGGAGACATTATCAGGGCTATTGGTGACTCACTGAGCAAGAATAAGTCCAAACTCGGTGCACTGGTCTCTCTAGAAGCCGGAAAAACAGTGGCAGAAGGGGAAGGAGAGATTCAGGAGATGATAGATATTGCATACTTTGCTTCTGGGTTATCCCGGCAGCTATACGGGCTGACAATGACCAGTGAGAGAAAAGAACACAGGATGATGGAGATCTGGAATTCCATAGGCACCATAGGTGTTATTTCCGCTTTCAATTTTCCATCTGCAGTATGGTCATGGAATGCATTCATAGCCGCAGTTTGTGGGAATACTGTTCTATGGAAGCCTTCTACCAAAGGAGGGCTTGTTTCAATAGGGGTGATGAAAGTTATCTCAGAGACCCTAAATGAAATGGAAGCTCCTCAGATATTCGCACTCGTCAATGGAAAGGGTGGTGATGTTGGGGACTGGATGGCAGAAGACAGCCGTCTGAAGCTCATATCGTTTACCGGATCAACTGCAACAGGAAAGCGTGTCAATGAGAAAGTTTCTTTAAGGCTTGGCCGAACGATACTGGAACTCGGGGGAAACAACTGTGCAATCGTCTCAAGGCATGCTAACCTGGATATAGCGCTCAAGGGAGTCGCCTTCGGGGCTCTGGCAACCACGGGCCAGAGGTGCACAAGCACCAGGAGAGTACTCGTTGATGAGGCCATTTACGATGAATTTATCAAAAGGCTGAAGAATATTTATGAAAATATTCCCGTTGGGAATCCCAGAAAGGACGGTATTCTTGTGGGCCCTCTGATCGATAAGCAGGCTGTCATTAAATATACTGAAGCGCTTGAAACAGCCAGTAAACAGGGAGGGAAAATAATCGTTCATGGCAAACCAATAAAAGTTCCAGGCCTTGAGAATGGATTTTATGTCCGCCCTTCTCTTATTAAGGCAAAACCTGAAATGGAAATAACAAAAGTAGAGACGTTCGCCCCCATACTTTATGTATTCAAATACAGAACCCTTGAAGAGGCAATAACGATACACAATTCAGTTCCGCAGGGTCTTTCTTCATCAATATTTACAGAAAATCTGAGGGAAGAGGAGCAGTTTCTTTCGTTTGCGGGGTCAGACTGTGGCATTGTAAATGTGAATACAAGCACTGCAGGGGCCGAAATAGGAGGGGCTTTTGGAGGAGAAAAGGAGACAGGTTCAGGCAGGGAAAGCGGAAGCGATGCCTGGAAGCTTTACATGAGAAGGCAGACAGTTACTGTAAATTATGGTAAGGACATCCCTCTTTCTCAGGGTGTCAGGTTCGAGATTTAAACATTAAAGTACTGTGAGTAATTTTTTTATTAATAATTATTATTAGTAATGTCATAATGCAAAGACAGTGAGAAGAGATCTTATCACGGAATTCCGCGGTCCAATCAGGTCGGTGGAGATAGTACCCAGGAAATCGTTGAACACAGAAGAATTCCTATCAGCAATAATTAGGCTGACCGACAGAGCAAATATGGTCACATCTCCTGACAATCCAATGGGAAGTCCAGGAATCGATCCGGTGATAGCAACATACCTGATTGCCTCTCAGAGTGATATGATTCCAGTTCCCCACATTACCCCTAGAGACAGGAACAAGATTCAGATACAGACAGAGGTGCTTACTGCCCTCAAGCTCGGAATAAGAAATTTTTTCACCATATCCGGAGATCCAATTGACCCAAAGCACATGTCCAGGGAGGTCAGAGAGGTGGACACACTGGGGCTTATCGATTGCATCAGGGGTTCGTTTGCCCAACTTCCGGAAGGAATGATGCCTGTAGACGTTTCTGTTGGCTCTGCAATGAATCCATTCAGGGAACAGGAGGAAGAAATTGTAAGATCAAAGATATCAAGAGGATCAGGTTTTTTTATATCACAGGTGATATTCGATTCTTCTTATCTCAAGCAGGAATGGGTTCAAAGGAGAAACTTCAAACTTCTTGGGGGTTTCATGCCATTGACCAGAAAGGGGCAGATAAAGTTTCTTGATAAGATGGGTTCCCGGATATCTGACGAGAGCAGAAAAAAACTTGAAAGTGCAGACAAAATAGAGGAGGTATCATCCCGCTTGATAAAGGACGCATATGATGACCTCAAAGGATACGTGGACGGAATTCACCTGATGCCAATGGGAAAGACAGAGCTTGCAGCAGAAATACTGGAGTGCATATAAATGAAGAAAATAGAGACGGTCTTGTTTGGAATTTATCCGAAGAGCGAGAAACTGAGAATAAGGATAGGAAGGTGGGAAAGGAATATTGTCAGCACCTCTGACCTTGTAAATGTCTTACGACAGGAAACAGATAATGTAGAGAGCGAATGGGCTGAATCCGGTATTGATCACTGGGCCTCACCACTCTTCAACTGGTACGACATATTCCGGCCGTTCAGTACACTGATAAAAGGTATAGAACTTGGCCCACTGACAAGATATCATGAAACAAACACATTCTATCGCATTCCTGTAGTGGGAAGAGACCTGTCAGTGAATGAAAACCCAGATCTTAAGCCAGACTCGAAAGATGGGTTGCCACCCCCTCTCTATTATGGCAATTCAGAATGGGCATTCTTGCCAGGGCTGAGGACCTTCTATACTATGTCAGAAACTGCCAGAATTAATGAGGAAGAATTCACAGAAAATATGATACCAATTTACAGTGATATATTGGAAAATGCAGGAAAAAAGAAACTCTTTGTCTTCGAAGGTTCTGACCCGGGTCATTTTGATTACTCCGTATACAAAGAAGTTATGAGCCCCTCAAAGACTGTAATATTTTTCAGTAGGTCACCCGGAAAGGATAACCTGTCCTCTATATCAGAAAAATTCTATTCTCTCATAGAATCCTCCAGGGATTCAGGTGATCAGACTTTGCAATACTCTCAACGCAAAGGTGTTGCAGTTATTGATGCACATTCTACAAGTATTGAGAGCAGTCACAATATTCTGGAAAAAATAGAGGACACCGGTGAGAATGTAATCTTAACTTCAAATGACTATCTTGACTTTCTGCCCAGGTCTGTAGCTGATAAGAAAGTCAGAGTCTTAGGGGGTTGTTCAAGTGTCAGATAAAAATATACTAATAACTCAGGAAATAGGTAGCTTCAGAAAGCCGGAGTATCTTAGCAGAACATTTCACTCAATTGAAGGCAAACCTGAATTTCAAGATGTAGCAGGGCGGGCTTCAATTGAAACTCTCAAGTTATTCTCAGACAGTGGCATAATGAACCATGGAATAGCAGGAGAGATGTTCAGGTGGGAAATGTATGAATATCTTGCAAGGAAAATCAGAAATATAGAATTTCACGGAAAGGTAAGGTCGTTTGACAACAGGTATTACAATAAGGGCAGTGTATCAGGGGAGATTTCACTTGTAGAGTCACCTCATGCAGATGAGCTGGAGTTCATACTCAAGCACACGGATGCCCCTCTTAAAATACCTATAACAGGCCCATATACAATGGCAGACTGGTCATTCAATGACCATTACGGAACAAGGCTGGAACTTGCCAACGCATTTGCTGACCTGATCAGGGGTGAAATTGAATACATCCATGGGGTATGGAGAAAATACAGGGGAGATGAAATTATGCAGGTCCAGATAGATGAGCCCGCCGCCACAACCCACCCTTCTGAAATGGACATTGTTATAGAGTCTGTGAACAGATCTGTTCAGGGTCTCACTGGACTTGAAACATCTATACACGTATGCTACAGCAAGGATTATAGAATGCTATATGACAGACTACCTGACCTGCATCTGGATGGCCTGAACCTTGAGTATTCCAACCGGGATCTCCTTCAGTTGGGTACTGGTGAATCTGCCAGGCCAGGCTTCTCAGATATAAAATATTTCACACAGATTAATGCCTCCCTTAATGCGCCAAAATTCCTCGGCATTGGTGTAACAGATGTTCATATTGATACTGTTGAAAGCGTTGAACTAATAACAGACCGCATAAGAGAGGCATTGAGATATGTCGAGAAGCCAGAAATTATAAGGCTCAACCCTGATTGCGGTCTCAGGACAAGGTCCAGGGAAATCGGTTTTAAGAAGCTGAAAAATATGTCTCTGGCCAGGGAGATAATTATGGATGAACTGTGAAGTTATATCATTCCTCAATTCTATTCCTTTTTTTCCTGAGATAAAGATAATCAATCATTAGTGCCACATAGAAGATCAATCCTCCTGTGAGTGCGATATTTGCTGCTATGTAGTAAGGGTTGGAATATGTTATTTTTAAACTCTGTGTTGTGTATTGCTGGGAATTGTTGAGATAAAGTTCCAGGATCACATAGGTTGTATGGAATGGCGTTACTCCAGTCAGGAATGTGTAACTGCTTGTCTGTTTCCCAATAGTGATGGCTCTGCTGTTTGAAAACTGGGGATTTCCAGAAATGTATATCTCATAATGGGAAAAGTCGGAACCGGTATATGTTGTCCAAGAGATATAGGAGAAATAAAAGAGAAACGGAAAATATCTCCCAAATGAGAGTATGACCCTCGAAGATATGCTGATATCAAGAGGTGTGAGATAAATTTTCAGGGGAGATATTGAACCTGTTATATCTGTCATTCCACTGTATTTTTCATAAAGTGGTGATGTTATGTTGATGCTCAGATCACCCGGAGCAGAATAGAACACAAAATACCCCTCTGAATTGACATAGGCCAGTAGATCATTGCCTGAATATACCCTGCCTCCTGAAATATTAAATCCGAAGACACTGTCAAATAGGTGTCCGGAAACCTTAATCAGAGATGAATTCAGAGGATCCAGAGCTACGGTTTCTCTGTAATATGTTCCCGGTTTAGGAGTTACAGATATACTGTAATTATTGAATCCTCTGGATGTGACTGTTACATTAACAGGCCTTTTGACATAAGCCGAAAATGGCCCGAATGTCCCATTGACTCCCTCCAATGCAGTCCCTCCAACAGCGACAGTTGAATTCGGCTGGAATACAAAGAATTCAAAAACGACTCTCATGGGTTCAATGGACAGGTTGAGGTATGTGGCAGCGTTTACTGTCAATTCAGTAGTGTTGAACCCTTTGGAGGCAAGTGAAATAGAATCAGTATTGTTAGTGAGAACAATCCTCTGCTGGGTGCCAGTTTTTCCAGTATAGGTTATACCGTTGTCTATTACAGCTGTGTAAGGGACCCCAGGTAAATATGAGACGGAGGAGCTAACATTGAGATCAGACTCTCTTAGCCCTGGCACTGTTATTTCCCTATAGGCGATGGCTGTATCGTTATTCGCATAAACTGCTTCCACGGTATAGGAGCCTCCCGTTGATTGGAAATCGGCTTTTCCCGAATTTAAAGCTGTTCCATTAACCAGCCACTTGACATTTGAGTTGTTTGTTGCCAGGGATAACGAGACTGTGGAAGGATATGCGAAACTTTCATTGAACAGTATCAATTGCTGAGTTTCAGTCGTTTTCTGAGTATATGCCTGGGACATCCCCCTGAAAAACGTGTAGTTTCCTTTTGAGCCAGATACAGAAATATTGCTGAAGCCGTTACCAGAGCTGGAATATCGCTCCATGAATTCCGGATTGAGGCTAACTGTTTTGTTTCCGTATACTGCGTGGGTGTTTGAGAATGTCCCATTGTATATGAAGGATGAGTTATCCTTCCCGTAAAGAATACTCTCTCCGATATTGGGCATAGCAGCACCCGAGAAATTCATAAATGCAAAAAGGCTCAATGAGGTACCGCCAGAGGAAGATGTTATATCTGTCCCATTCTCATTGATATCCAGGGAGAAGGCCATTGATTCCGGCAGGCTCATCACAGGACCGTATTTGGTATAGTTCAATCCATAATTCCTCAGATACAGGACTGCTCTGTAGGAATCGTTGTGGATTAAAATACCAGATTCTAAGAACTGTTCTTTATCAGCATACAGTGAAACATAAAAGAGGTCAGATGAATTCGTAAATGTGGAATTAGCCATTATTGAATCTGATGGTTTACCGCTTATGGACAGGTTACTTTCCAGTCCGCTGAAGTTATAGCCTGATGGGTCGAACTGAAGTCGGGCTCCGTAAGGTGCGAGAAATTTTTCCGAACTCAATACAAGCTGCCACACGTTCGGGGTACCAAGCCCTGTTACAGGATTCCAGCCAGCTGAGTTTGAATAATACCCATTGGAGCCATAGTAAATCTGTGTAAAAGATATATTGTAGTAATCGGAATGATAGATCTGATAGAAAAGAGGGTCCGGAGATCCGATTGTTGTATTGTCGGCACTGTCAATCAGGGCGAGCACAGCAGACCATATGGGTGCACCTATACTCGTTCCTCCAATCCTGTACTGTCCACCACCAGTAATTACCTGAACTCCAGTATAGTTGTCAGCATCCATGGCGACGTCAGGAACCCCTCTCATATTTGTTATGTTCTTTATTCCGTTCTGGTATGATGGTTTGGGAAAATACATACTGTAACCCCCACCGCTGCCGTATGTCTTTCCGCTAATGTTTCCACCCCACCCCTCCTGTACAACAGAATCCTTATTCAGAAATGAGAGAGAGGTACCGCCAACAGAAAGTACATAGGGATCGGATGCCGGAAAATTAACGGTAAGTGTTGTTTTGCCGTCAAGGGCTCCCTGATCACCGCTTGCTGCAACAACTGATATACCTCTGAACTGAGCCTGCTGAATCATTTCAGAATACGTTCCTATCTCCGAGGATGAAATACTGCTTTCAGGCACACCCCAGCTTAATGATATTATGCTGGCCAGGCCATTGCTTATCACCATGGAGGTTGCATTCATAAGTGTTGTGAGGCCGTCATCAGGAGCTACGAAGAGTTTAATTCGGGCCTGAGGGGCCATGGCATGTGCCCACTCTACGTCTGTGGAGGTCTCAATTGCCCATTGCCTGTTCACACTGAGAGGTTTACCGGAGGGGTAATAGATGCTCAGGTTAACAGGAGGAAGGTCATTCAAGTGATCGAAAGCATTCAGGTCATACTGAATGTTCGGATCTCCGTAAGCGTCAACTATTCCGATTGTTATTCCCTTGCCACTGTCGTTATTGGCATAGGCCTGGGTAAAGTTATATGCGTTCGCAATCATTGAAGGGGTATATGCAAATGGAGCTATCTGATATGGGGTCGCATTGCTGTATAGCAGATCTGTTAAAACCGGTTGAGACTGATTAACTGAAAAATAGTCGGAAACCACTCCGCCCTTCAATTCAGAAAGAACTCTGTTGACACTGTTGAAATACTTATCCTCAACCCT
Organism: Thermoplasmata archaeon; assembly: GCA_021797525.1. Next base: position 14,141 of record JAJZZQ010000086.1, read on the forward strand.
GAAATTTATCAGTCCACTATCCGAACTGAGCGTACCGGTATATTTATGGATATTCTCATTCAGAATAGCAAGGCTTTCTGGCTCAGGATTCAGAAGAACAGTAAACTGTGTCTGATTATCAAAGCTCACAGGTGTAGAGATGTCAGTATTGACTTTAACCTCAAAACTGGCAGGGGAAATGGTTGAAGAAAATGCAGAAGAGAGAAGAATTAAAACCATCATAGATGTAATTGACAACAGCAGAATTCTATTTATCTGCATATTCCGTGCACAATGAGAAACCCTATTAATATATTCTCCTATTGAGCCCTGTTGATTAGAGAGCAAAATCCAGAGATATTCCTACGAAATGCTTTCAAAGACTATTACAGATCATGGTCACCTGATCCTGTGGATCTGATTCATCAGAGAGAGATCGGATTCATTCCCTTTATGGGAACCATGATACGCCACCGGTCAGTGACGGGTATGAAAGATCTTAAGGGATTCGGGGAAAGAACAGTCCCCCGTCACCTTTATTATTCAACAGCATACTACAGAAAGCCTGAAGAAAGGATCATGGCCGATAAGGAATGGATGGGTGCTGAGCTCATTTTCGACCTTGACGCAGATCACATTAAGGTTCCAGGAAACCCCAGATATGACCAGATACTGGATGTTGTCAGAGAACACACCCTAAGGCTTGTGGAAAGATTTCTTCTCAGTGATATTGGAATGGATCCGGAATCCATACTTGTGACATTTTCCGGGGGAAGGGGTTATCATATACATGTTAAGAGTGAATCTATTTACAATCTAAACTCAGACTCACGCAGAGAAATAACCAACTACATAAGAGGAGAAGGCCTTGATTCATCCTCTTTCCCGAGAATGATCAATGACGGAACAGGAATCACCGGGATATGGCGGGAAGAGATAGACAGGGAGTTCTGTAAAGTCTTCACTGACATAGAATCATCGCAGAATTCACTACTGAAGGAGGCTCTTGGTGATGGCCGCAGCGTTCGCCCATATGTATCAAGACTAAGGAAAACTGCAGCTGGCACTTCAGCCGAAAGCAAGCTGACAATTTTTACCAGACCTGGCCATGAGAAATATCAGCATCTTGACGACCAGGACAAACTTGTTCTGGCACACATCATAAGCCAGGTCAGGGAGAAAATCATGTGTGAAATAGATGAGCCTGTCACTACCGATATACACAGGCTAATCAGGCTTCCTGGCAGCCTTCATGGAAAGACGGGCCTCGCAGTTACTCCGTTGAATATTGACGAATTGAAGCACTATGAACCGCTCAGAGAATGCAGGGCAAAAATATGGAAAGATTCAACAGTGAATGTTTTCATGGAAGCTGAATATGTGATAAAGTTCGGCGGGGAAATTGTGAATATCGGGAAAGGTGAGAACGAAGTTCCTCTTGATCTGGGGATATTTCTTCTTGCCCAGAGGAAGGCTAAATTAGTATAGATATCAACAAATACCTGCTCCTAAAAATTTTTTATAGTAACTGGTAATCCAGAGATGGTGAAGAAATGGAACTAAATAAGAGCAAGACTCTAGAAAACCTCAAAGCAGGATTTGCCGGTGAGTCTCAAGCAAACAGAAGATATCTGTACTTTGCGCAGAAGGCAGACGAGGAGGGTCTACAGGAAGTAGCATCAATATTCAGGTCGACAGCAGATGGAGAGACAGCCCATGCATTCGGCCACCTTAGATATCTTGCAGCTGTGGGTGATCCTGTTACTGGGGAGCCAATAGGAACAACAGAACAGAACCTTAAGTCTGCAATTGCAGGGGAGACATATGAGTACAGCCAGATGTATCCAGGTTTTGCAAAGGTTGCCAGAGAAGAACAGTTTGATGATATAGCGCACTGGTTTGAGATACTCTCAAAGGCAGAGAAGTCACACGCAAAGAAGTATGAGGACACTCTGAAGGCACTTCCGAAATAAGATGGCGGTAGCCTATGGCCTCTAAAATCGGGAGGAAAGAAGTTCTCCTCCCAGAAATTTATGAAAAGCACAGACAGGAGGATACAAAAAAGATAATCAGCCTGAAGAAGAGCAGAAGGCTAAGCACAAAGACGTTCAGTTTTCTTTTTGAGTCCAGAGAGACAGTTCTTAACCAGATCAATGAAATGATACTCATTGAGAACATTCACGATGAAAATGAGATACAGCGCCTGATTAGTGTATACAGTGAACTTCTTCCTTCAAAGGGGGAACTAAGCGTTTCAATGTTCATTGAAATATCTGATGAAAATACACTTATGAGGGAACTTCCGAAGCTTGCCGGGATAGAAAAAACGGTCTATATTACATTCGATGGATCAGAGATTAAAGCAATTCCCGAGGAAGGCAGGTCAACCGATGTGCTTGAATCGACTCTCCAGTACCTTAGGTTCAGGTTCAACAGTTCACAAAAGGAAAAATTTTTAGAATCCCACTATGTCTACATAGAGACTCGCAAAGAAGGATACAGAGAATCAGCCAGAATCGATGGCGATCTTCTGCAGTCACTCAAGAAAGAGCTCTGAATACTTCCTACCAATTTTTTTTATCCCTGAAGTAAATCACAAACAATGGCAGGGATCAATCTTACTGAGGACGAAGAGACAGTCCTGAAATACGTCAAAAGATTTGCCAGTGAAGAACTTAAACCGCTTGCTGCCCAGATAGATCGTGAGAAGAAGGTTCCAGAGAATATAATACAGAGAATGAGGGACCTTGGCCTTTTTGCCGCCTGCATTCCCAGGGATTATGGGGGTGCGGGCCTCTCATTCAGTTTCCTTACAAGGCTAATAGAAGAACTTTCAATGGCATGCCCAAGCACTGCTCTTGTACTCGACGGTGCTCTGACACTTTTCGCAGATCCTGTAATTATGTTCGGGAGAGAGGACCTTAAGAAGAGATATCTGCCAAGAGTCGCATCTGGCGAGATCGGGGGGCTTGCGCTTACAGAGGCCAGTGCAGGAAGTGATGCAGCTTCAATTAAGACTAAAGCAGAGAAGAAAGGAGATCATTATGTACTGAATGGGAATAAGATTTTCATTTCCAATGGAAGGTTAGCCAAATTCTTCGTTGTTGATGCAGTAACAGATCCATCTCAGGGTCACAGGGGAATAAGCACATTTGTCGTCGATTCAGATTCTCCTGGATTTAAGATAAGCAGGGATATTGATAAGATGGGAATAAGAGGAAGCAGCACCGTCGAACTTGTCTTTGATAATGTTTCAGTTCCCAGCCGTAATATTCTGGGCGAAGAAAATAAGGGTTTCAAAGTTGTAATGGAGACCCTAGATTCCGGCAGGATAGGCATAGCTGCACAGGCCCTGGGCATTGCTCAATGTGCACTGGATGAGGCGCTGGATTATGTAAAGCAGAGAAAGCAGTTCAACACGAGGATAGCGGATTTCCAGGGAATTCAGTTTATGCTGGCAGATATGGCCACTAAGCTGGAAGCTGCAAGGCTCCTTACATACAGGGCTGCCGAAATGTGGGATAGACATGAGGATTCTGTAAGGATTTCGTCAATGGCGAAACTTTACGCATCTGATGTTGCTATGGAGATAACTACAGACGCCCTTCAGCTTTTTGGCGGATACGGTTACACAACAGACATGAATGCAGAGAGGCACATGAGGGATGCAAAGATAACACAGATTTATGAGGGTACAAATCAGATTCAAAGGGTAATAATTGCCCGTGACATCCTGAGGGATCATTGATTCACATAGGGTGTTCCGGCTGGTCTTATCCGGATTGGGTAGGCCCATTTTACCCAAAAGGGACAAAAGACAAGCTAGGGTACTACTCCTCTGTATTCAATACAGTGGAACTAAATTCATCCTTCTACGGGGATATCTCTCATAAACTTCTGGAGTCCTGGATAAAAAGATTCTCTGGGTCAGCTTTCCAGTTTTCTGTCAAGGCCCCCAGAACTATTACTCATGAGTCTATCTCAAGGGGGACTGAAGAGGCTCTATTTCTAATGGATAAATTTCTCGAGGACCTTATATGGCCTTTGAGGGACTCCGGAATTCTGGGGATGACACTTTTTCAGCTTCCTCCTTTCTATGGGGAAAGTGAGCTGAAAAACCTGATCTCGGTGATCCAAGATTCAGATGCAGGTGAAATAAAACCTAGGATAGAGGTCCGGAACATCGATCTGATGGGAAAGGAAAGTCTATCCGCCACTTTAACCTCTGTTAAAACAGGGTTTGTAATTCCGGACAGCCCGGATTTCAGCATAGATTCAAGTATCAGCACGAATGAAAAATGGGATTATGTGAGGTTGCATGGTAGAAATGTTTCAATGTGGGGAGGCAAAAGCCAGGGTATGGCCAGATACGACTACCTGTATTCTGAGGACCAGGTAAGATCCATTTGGAAAACAATAGAAAAGCATTCGGCCGATGATATTTTCATCTATTTCAACAATCATCCGGGAGGAAAGGCCACCAGGAACGCCATATTAATGATGGATATGGCAGGCGTCAAAGCAGATGGAACAAAATTATTCTGAGGGCAGCGATATGGTATTGTGAAGGAGGTAGAAATTGATGGCATCAGACAGAGTTAGTGACTCAGGTGAAAAAATTAAGTTCATTTACCAGGGAATAGAGATGTCTGGAATTATTGTAAACCACGATTCCAGTCAGTTTAATATTAAGCTCAGCAGTGGTTATAACATTTCTATACCTAATGAATCCATAGAAATTACAGACAGAGAAAGAATTCAAGTCACACACAAGTATGTCTCTCCTTCTAAGGACCCAGAAGCCGAGGTCGAAATAATTGCCACTGGTGGTACAATAGCCAGCAGGGTTGATTACATTACAGGTGCAGTTACCCCAGTATTCGATCCAGCAATTCTTGGGGAAAACATCCCAAATATAAGCTCATTCCGTTATGACGTAAAGCTTATGAACCCAATACTAAGTGAGAACATGACTCCGGATATCTGGCAAAACATTGGGGAAATGGTGAAAGAAGCGCAGATGAAGGGACGGAGCACCATTATACTCCATGGAACAGATACAATGGCCTATACTGCATCTGCCCTGGCATTCATGTTCAGATCACTGCGCAGGCCAGTTATTCTGGTGGGATCGCAGAGGAGTTCCGACAGGCCAAGCACTGATGCATTTCTAAATCTCGAAGCAGCGCTTGAATTCAGCAGGCTGAACGTTGGCGAAGTGGGAATTTGCATGCATAGTTCCATATCTGATACTTCAGTATCTCTGTTGAGAGGGGTAAGGACGAGAAAGATGCACTCCTCACGGAGAGATGCATTCAGGTCACCTGGTGTCCCTCCTATGGCCTCTTACATTAGTGGAGCAGCCAGCCTTAACCCGGGCACTCTTCAATGCTCTTCTGAAACAGTGGAATTTTTTCCTTCTCTAGAAAAAAAAGTATCGCTTGTGTATTTTCACCCAATGATGGGGGCCGAAGATTTCAGAGCCATGGCGCAGGGCAAAAAAATTGTCGTAATAGCGGGCACAGGAATGGGACATATTGCTGACAGGCTCTTTGAACCTCTCAAGGAACTGTCCAGAGATGGGACTATGTTCATGATGACCACACAGTGTCTTGGCGGGAGGGTTGATCTGGATGTTTATTCAACCGGAAGGCGGCTGACTGAACTGGGTGTCATCCCACTGGGAGACATGTTCCCGGAGACTGCACTAGTTAAGGCTATGCATGTTTCTGCCAATTATACAGACGAAAAAATAAGGGAAATGATGACGTCAAATATGCGTGGTGAGATGCTTTCAAGAGAGGTGGAATTCTGAACTCTGCCCCCATAAAGATGGGACTGGAGGTCCATCTCCAGCTGGAAGGCAATAAACTCTTCTGCAACTGCCCAACTGAGTCAGGGAAAGAGGAAAGGGGAAAATTCTTCAGGGTACTTGGAACCACTAGCGGAGAGACTGGTGAAACAGATCCTGCAGTTTTGTATGAAAGAAAGAGGGATAGGTCATTCCAATATACAATTTCAGATAACTCCTGTATGGTGGATGCCGATGAGGAACCTCCAAAAGATATAAACAGAAATGCAATGAAAAAGGCCATAGCAACTTCGATCTACCTGAATTGCAGAACAATGACGAACGTGCAGTTCATGAGAAAGATCGTTGTGGACGGCTCAAACACTTCGGGGTTTCAGAGAACTGCAATAATAGGGATTGGAGGCAAAATTGATACCAGAGAGGGGCCGGTGAGGATATCAACTATATGCCTAGAGGAAGATTCATGCAGAAAAATAGAGCAGGACGGCAGCATTGTGGAGTACAACCTCGACAGGTTGGGGATTCCACTAATGGAAATTTCCACTGAGCCTGATATACTTTCACCTCAGCACGCACGTGAAGTAGCAGAGAATATTGGCTCCCCGCTCATAGCTGCAGGCTGGCTGAGGAAAGGCTCTGACTCCATCAGGCAGGACGTTAACTTTTCAATGGGGTATGGCAGGGTAGAGATCAAAGGGGTGCAGAAACTTTCAGATATAGAACAGTCTCTAACGTATGAGATGGAGAGGCAGCAAGGCCTGGCCAGAATATCCTCCTTTATGAAAGGCGGAAAGATGCCAGAGGTATCACTCATAGAATCGGATGACATATTCTCCCAGACTGCATCTAATGTGCTGAAAAGGTCTATAAAGTCTGGTAACACCATATATCTTTCACGCATGAAAGGATGTGCTGGCATACTGAAAAAAGGGGATTTGAGGCTTGGAAAGGAACTTTCAGATATTGTTAAAGCGTTCGGAGGAGGCGGACTAATGCATTCAGACGAGCTTCCTGCATTCGGAATTGATAAGGAGATTACCCAGATTAGAGATAAACTTGGATGCGTCGATAATGATGCTTTCCTTATAGTAACATTGAAACCTGAGATCAAGAACTTAATTGAAAATGAATTGAATTCCAGGATCAGCAAAATCTATAAGATGGATCTATCTGAGACACGTTATCTGAACTCAGACGGCACAACATCATTTCTCAGACCGCTTCCCGGAGGTGCTAGAATGTACCCTGAAACAGATGTCCCAATACTTGATATTGGTTCTATGATGGAAGATGCAGAGAGAATTAAGCCTGCACCACTTGAAGAGGTTATATCAGAGACTTCTGCCCGGTACGGAATTTCACAGCAGGATTCTGAAACTATAATCAGAAAAGGATTGTTGACTGATTTTCTCTCCATGAATGAGCTGATCAGGAATGGTTCTCTGTCAGCGAGGTTAATCCTTCACATTATCCCGGAGTACTCCAAGGCATCGGGTAAAGAAATTCAGGTGAAAGATGTGCTGCACCTTCTGCAAGTTTCTGCTCTGGAGGACTTGGAAAGAGACAGCATAGAATATGCAATGAAATTGCACTTCATCAGCAAATTCTCTCCAGAAAAAGCATGGGATGAAGTGAAAAAATCCTTCATTTCTGACAGAGATCTTTCAATCCTCATAGAGACAGCGGCTTCAAACCAGGAGATTACTGAAAAGAATCTTATTCCAAGACTGAGGGGTATGACAGAAAAAAGGTTCAATCCGTCAATAGCAATGGAGATGTTCCTGAAATTGAGGAAATCCCGTTAAGGCATGGATAGATGGCAAAATTTCAACATTATTCTAAAATTCTTAAATAGATTCGTGCGATTAGGATTCAATGTTGGATGGCTACATCCCTCTGCTAATTGTCCTTGTGTTGATAATCGGAGGGCTAATTACAATCTACATGGTTCTGCCAACTGTAGGGGCTAACAGATTCAAGAAGAGCCAGAAGATTTCTCTAAAACCGGATGTAATTATAGAAAATGCCTCCAGAGAGATTGGACCACCAGTCAAGCATGGGGAATATCTTGAACCATACGAGAGTGGTGAGGTTTCTAAAGGTGATTTCCGGTCAGCTATTAATGTACAGTATTATGTAATAATTCTCCTTTTCATACTTTTCGATGTTGATATGGTCCTTCTTTTCCCGTGGGCCTTTGACTTCATGAAATTAGGTATCATACCTTTTCTTGAAACACTGGCATTTCTTGCAATGCCCCTGTTTGTTGTAAGTTATGCTTTCAAAGAAGGATATATGAGGTGGCTGAAATGAAAACCGGAGACGGTGGAGTTGTGACAACAACCTTGGAACAGGCTATGGAGTGGGGAAGAAGTAATTCTCTATGGCCATTGACATTTGGTCTTGCATGCTGTGCCATTGAAATGATGGCAATACAGGCTGCGGATATGGATATAGCACGTTTTGGCAGCGAGGTCTTCAGAAATTCCCCAAGGCAGTCCGATCTGATGATTGTTGCCGGGACTGTCACGAAAAAGATGGCTCCAAGGGTAAGGAGGCTTTACGAAGAGATGCCTTACCCCAAATACGTCATAGCCATGGGAGTTTGCGTTATTCAGGGCGGACCATACAATCAGGGTTATTCTGTTGTTCTCGGGGTGGACAAGGTTGTTCCTGTTGATGTTTATGTGCCAGGTTGCCCCCCAACTCCTGAAGCCCTGACTCACGGAATTATGCTTCTTCAGAAAAAAATAAGAAATGAGACGGACAGGTGATTGCATGGTGGAGGTTATTGAGGAAACTACCGGAAAAGATGGAAGAAAGGTATTAAAGGTGGCAAAGGAAAACCTCCTCGCTCTTCTTTCAGATCTAAAGGATAACGGATTTACCCACCTCTCACTTATAACGGGCGTTGACAGGAAGTCAAAGCTGGAAGTTGTTTATCATCTTCATAATCTGAGTAAGAACGAATACGTTGAAGTTAAGACAGAGACACTGGGCGAAAGGGTTCCGAGCGTAACCAGCCTCTTCAAAAGCGCTGACTGGGATGAACGGGAGCAATACGATCTGATGGGAATAGTGTTCGAGGGTCATCCGAATCTGAAGAGGCTCTTCCTTCCAGATTCATGGGTCGGACACCCGCTGAGAAAGAACTATGATCTTTCTAAAGTTCAGTACATAAACATGGATGAAAACGGTGACGATTACGCCACCTTTGATCCCGGTGATGGCTGGTAAAAATGATTCAGGAGGAAAAGAAAAACGACGGCAGAGAATGGACTGAGCTCAATATGGGCCCCCAGCATCCATCCACTCATGGGGTTCTGCGGCTAAAAATAAAGCTGGATGGTGAAACTGTTAAAGAGGTCGAACCAATTATTGGATACCTCCACCGGAATGCTGAGAAAATCTGTGAGCTTGATTATTATTGCGATTCTCTGATTTATTTTGACAGGATGGATTACGTCGCTGCAATGAACATGGAAGTAGGCTATCTTGAAGCGGCTGAAAAGCTTCTTGGGATACCTCCACCAGAAAGGGCACAGTGGATCAGAGTTATAATGGCTGAACTGAGCCGGATAGCTGCGCATCTCGTTTGGGCAGGTGCATTTGGCCTTGATCTTGGAATGCTATCACCTTTCTTCTACTGTTTTGTGCAGAGGGAAAAGATACTCCGCATATTCACCGAGATATCCGGATCAAGGCAGGAGACTAACTATATGAGCATAGGCGGAGTCTATCAGGACATTAATGAAAATATAATCTACATGATTGACGAGTTTACAAAGGAATTTCCTGACAAGTTAGAGGAGATATTTAATGCCTTCATTAAAAATGATATATTCATGTCCAGGAATAAAGGTATCGGCATACTTGAGCCTGAGGTTGCAATAAATTATGGAGTTACCGGACCAATGCTCAGAGCATCGGGAATTGAATATGATGTACGCAAGGCTGAGCCGTACCTTGTCTACAACCAACTGAATTTCGATATCCCTGTTTCTTACAAGAAAGACAATCTTGCAAGATTTCTTGTCCGATTTGAGGAAATGAGACAGTCAATAAGAATAATTAAACAGGCCATCAAGAAAATACCTGAGGGCCCATACTTTAATCCGAAGGCAAAGAAATCTCTCATGATAAGGCTAAGAGGTGAAGGTGAGGTATATGCAAGAACTGAATCTCCCAAGGGTGAATTTGGAGTCTATCTGGTGGGGGATGGAGGAGTTAAACCTTACAGAGTCAGAGTAAGAAGCCCTTCCCTTAAGAACCTATCCGTAATAAGACACCTGGGAAAGGACGTCCTGATTGCGGACCTTATTGCAATTTCAGGTACAATAGACCTTGTATTTGGTGAGGTGGACAGATAATGGATGTCCTAACCCGGCTTGCTCACTTCTTTGCCCCTTTGACCCATTATATTGCCTACATACTGGCTTACCTATTCGAATCAATATTTCTTGTTATATTCGTAACCATTGTCCTGGTTTTCATGATCTACCTTTTCAGGAAGTACATGGCTAGAGTCCAGCTCAGGATTGGGCCTAACAGGGTTGGCAAATTTGGCCTTTTACAGTTAATGGCTGATGGACTGAAGCTGGCTGGAAAGGAGAGTATTCTCCCAAAGGGGAGAGATGACCTCCCGTTCAGAATTGCCCCTCTCATAGTATTCATAGGGTTAGTAATGTCATTTGCTCTTCTTCCTTATGGAGATTTCTACTGGATTGGGTCTCTTACAATTACACATTCAAATGTAAGCGTAATACTGCTGTTTGCGGCAATTGCAATTATGCCTATTGGGGAAATATTGGCAGGAGTTAGTTCCAAGAACAAATATGCCATCCTGGGTGCCCTGAGGGGCGTTGCCAAGGATGTATCATTCGAAGTTCCCATGATGATATCAGTACTGGCACTTGTAATGATGGCATCAGCAAGGACATCAGAACCATTGAACCTCTCTAACCTTGTCTCAAGTCAGATTATACCATTCGGTATTCCGGAAGTAATAGGGCTTCTGGTGTTTTTCATCTCAATGATAGCAAGAGCTTCCTACTCACCTTTCGATATGGGTGAAAGTGACAGTGAGCTTGTGTCCGGGCATTCCACAGAGTACAGTGGTATGAGATTCGGAATGTTCTACATGGGTCTTTTTGGAAGCATATTCCTGAGCTCAATGATGGTCTCTCTGCTTTATCTTGGCGGATACAATGGGCCTTTTTCATCGGACGCAGGCTTCATATTTCTTCTTATAAAGACAGTTATTCTTGTGCTGGTTGCATTCACTGTCTGGCTCTCCGTTCCAAGAATTAGAATAGATAGATTCGTCAATATGGGATGGAAGTATCTCCTTCCTATCTCTATTCTTAATCTCATAATAGCAGGAATTATAACTCTGGGGGTGGGCCTGTGATAGAAGTCAAAGAACCGAAGAAAGAGCTTCCCCTTGTGGGAACATTAAAAGCAATGTGGATAGTCGGAAAGCACATATTTCAGAAACCTGTGACTACTCAATATCCTGAGGAGAAGAAACCGATGCCTGATCGTTTCAGGTTCAGGATCTTTTTAAGCCTTGATGATTGTGTTGGTTGCACCCTGTGTGAACAGGTATGCCCTAATCTCAGCATACACATGAATAAAGTTGAGAGGGAAAATCCAAGGAATAAGAGGAAAATTTATCCTGACGTCAACTTTGGCACCTGTACTGTCTGCAGAAATTGTGAGGAGATATGCCCAACAGATGCCATATACCTTACACATGTTTTTGAAACCTCGAGGACAAGAAACAGCTTTACCTATTCCCCAGATGAGCTGAGCTTGTCTGAGGATGAGGTGATCAAGTGATCTTCACAATCATATTCATCATATTTGCAATAATTCTTGTGCCACTGGCGATGAAGACGGTATCAGAAAAGAACCTCACCCACAGTGCCATCTATCTCATGGCTTTTCTCTTTGTTCTTTCGGCCCTCTTCATTTACCTTGGTGGAAGTATAGTGGGTGCAATAGAACTTCTTGTTTTCATCGGTGCCATTGTCACTCTGATAGTATTCAGTCTTATGCTGACGGGAGGTAAGGAAGTTGAATAAAAAACTTGCAGCACTAGCATCAGGGCTTTTTCTGATAGTATTCGGGATAGAAACAGTAAAGATCAGTGGTTCATTTACTCCACAATCTCAGAATATCTCACTGATTGGGAAGGAGCTCTTCGGCAACTACGTGGTTCCGTTTGAATTGCTCTCTTTAATACTGGTGGCCGGAATAATCGGAATGTTCTACATTTCCTGGAGGGATAACTGATGGATATATTCCTTGTAAGTTTCCTTTCCCTGCTCCTTTTCGTTATCGGGCTTTACGGGGTAATGACTTCAAACATAGGAATAAAAATGCTGATTTCAATAGAAATCATAATAAATGCAGCCATTCTGAATCTGGTTGCAGTTGCCGTTTATTACTCCACAATTTCACCAATCATTATGGCACTATTTGGAATTGCAATCGGTGCGGTTGAATCGGTAATCGGGCTTAGCCTTTTAACGGCTACATACAGAAGGGTCGGAAAAGTTGTTCTCTCCCTTCTGAAGGAGATTAAGTGGTAATTATGTACATATTTGGCTGGCTAATCTTCATAACACCAATCGTCGGGGCTTTCCTCAGTTTCGCACTTGGCAGGCATGACAGAAGGCTTGCCGGCCCCATAGCATCAGCTTCAATAGCGCTTTCACTGGTCTTTTCAATTCTGGCATTCTTCAGGGTACAGTCATCCGGTCCAATTGATAACTCATATTCCTGGTTTTTCAACATCAATGCAGGGATCTATATCGATCATCTGGCACTTGTAATGGTATTGATGGTATCATTCGTTTCACTGATGATCCACATTTTTGCCCTGTATTATATTGGCGACGATCCTAACAGGCATATTTATTTTGCCGAAACAGCTCTTTTCACTTCTGGAATGCTTGGTCTTGTTGTTTCATCAAATCTGGTGCTGTTCTTCCTG
>JAJZZQ010000088.1 GCA_021797525.1 Thermoplasmata archaeon
TAAGTTATGCATTCAAAGAAGGCTATATGAGGTGGCTGAAATGAAAACCGGAGACGGTGGAGTTGTAACAACAACTCTGGAGCAGGCTATGGAGTGGGGAAGGAGCAATTCTCTATGGCCATTGACTTTTGGCCTCGCATGCTGTGCCATCGAAATGATGGCAATACAGGCTGCGGACATGGATATTGCACGTTTTGGCAGCGAGGTATTCAGAAATTCCCCAAGGCAGTCTGATCTGATGATTGTAGCAGGAACTGTCACAAAAAAGATGGCTCCAAGGGTCAGGAGACTTTACGAAGAGATGCCATACCCCAAATATGTAATAGCAATGGGGGTCTGTGTAATTCAGGGAGGGCCATACAATCAGGGCTATTCAGTTGTTCTCGGGGTGGACAAGGTTGTGCCTGTTGATGTTTATGTCCCGGGATGCCCTCCGACTCCGGAAGCCCTTACGCATGGAATTATGCTTCTTCAGAAAAAAATAAGAAATGAGACAGACAGGTGATTGCATGGTGGAGGTTATTGAGGAAACAACTGGGAAAGATGGAAGAAAGGTAATGAAGGTTGCAAAGGAAAACCTCCTCGCTCTACTTTCCGACCTTAAGGATAATGGATTCACCCACCTCTCACTTATTACTGGCGTTGACCGAAAGTCAAAGCTGGAAGTTGTTTATCATCTTCATAATATGAATAAGAACGAATACGTTGTTGTCAAGACAGAGACACTTGACGAAAGGGTCCCGAGCGTTACCAGCCTTTTCAAGAGCGCAGACTGGGACGAAAGGGAGCAGTACGATCTTATGGGAATAGTGTTCGAAGGCCACCCCAACCTTAAGAGGCTGTTCCTTCCGGATTCATGGGTTGGGCACCCGCTGAGAAAGAATTACGATCTTTCTAAAGTTCAGTACATAAACATGGATGAAAACGGTGACGATTACGCCACCTTTGATCCCGGTGATGGCTGGTGAAAATGATACAGGAGGAAAAGAAAAACGATAGCAGGGAATGGACAGAGCTCAATATGGGCCCCCAGCACCCATCGACTCATGGAGTTCTACGGCTTAAAATCAAGTTAGACGGAGAAACTGTTAAAGAGGTCGAACCAATTATTGGATACCTTCACCGGAATGCTGAGAAAATCTGTGAGCTTGATTACTATTGTGATTCTCTGATCTATTTTGACAGGATGGATTACGTTGCTGCAATGAATATGGAAGTTGGTTATCTCGAAGCGGCTGAAAAGCTTCTGGGGATACCTCCACCAGAGAGGGCAAAGTGGATAAGGGTTATTATGGCTGAACTGAGCCGTATTGCAGCACATCTCGTCTGGGCAGGCGCATTTGGCCTTGATCTCGGCATGCTCTCACCTTTCTTCTACTGTTTTGTCCAGAGGGAAAAGATACTTCGCATATTCACAGAGATTTCAGGTTCAAGGCAGGAAACCAACTATATGAGCATCGGGGGAGTCTACCAGGACATAAACGAAAATATAATTTACATGATTGACGAGTTTACTAAAGAATTTCCTGACAAGCTGGAGGAGATTTTTAATGCCTTCGTAAAAAATGATATATTCATGTCCAGGAACAAAGGCATAGGAATACTTGAACCAGAAGTTGCAATCAACTACGGAGTTACAGGGCCAATGCTCAGGGCATCAGGAATTGAATATGATGTACGGAAGGCAGAGCCATATCTTGTATACGATCAGCTGAATTTCGATATACCTGTGTCCTACAAAAAGGACAATCTTGCTAGATTTCTTGTCCGATTCGAGGAGATGAGGCAGTCAGTAAGGATTATAAAACAGGCGATCAAGAAAATCCCTGATGGACCATATTTTAACCCGAAGGCAAAGAAATCACTAATGATTAGGCTTAGAGGTGAAGGAGAGGTATACGCAAGAACCGAATCTCCAAAGGGTGAATTTGGAGTCTATCTGGTTGGGGACGGAGGAGTGAAACCTTACAGGGTCAGAGTCAGAAGCCCTTCGCTTAAGAACCTGTCCGTAATAAGACACCTTGGAAAGGATGTCCTAATTGCTGACCTTATTGCAATTTCAGGAACGATAGATCTGGTATTTGGTGAGGTGGACAGATAATGGATGTCCTGACCAGGCTTGCACACTTCTTTGCTCCTTTGACCCACTATATTGCGTACATTCTGGCTTACCTTTTCGAATCCATATTCCTTATCATATTCGTAACCATTGTTCTTGTTTTCATGATCTATCTGTTCAGAAAGTACATGGCTAGAGTCCAGCTGAGGATTGGGCCTAACAGGGTTGGTAAATTTGGCCTGCTTCAGCTGATGGCCGATGGACTTAAGCTGGCAGGAAAGGAGAGTATTTTGCCTAAGGGACGAGATGACCTTCCATTCAGAATTGCCCCTCTCATAGTATTCATAGGCTTGGTAATGTCATTTGCTCTCCTTCCCTATGGGGATTTCTACTGGATCGGGTCCCTTACAATCACACATTCAAATGTAAGCGTTATACTGCTTTTTGCTGCAATAGCAATTATGCCAATCGGTGAAATATTGGCTGGTGTAAGCTCCAGAAACAAATATGCTATTCTGGGTGCCCTGAGGGGTGTTGCCAAAGATGTATCATTTGAGGTCCCCATGATGATATCTGTTCTGGCACTTGTGATGATGGCATCAGCGAGGACTGCAGAACCATTGAACCTCTCCGATCTGGTCTCAAGTCAGATCATCCCATTCGGGATACCGGAGGTAATAGGGCTCCTGGTCTTTTTCATCTCAATGATTGCAAGAGCCTCATACTCCCCATTCGATATGGGTGAAAGTGACAGTGAGCTGGTTTCAGGCCATTCCACTGAGTACAGCGGTATGAGGTTTGGAATGTTCTACATGGGTCTTTTTGGAAGCATATTCCTAAGTTCGATGATGGTTTCACTGCTTTATCTTGGCGGATTCAACGGACCATTTTCATCAGATGCAGGTTTCATATTCCTTCTCATAAAGACAGTTATACTCGTGCTTGTAGCATTCACTGTCTGGCTCTCTGTTCCAAGAATTAGAATAGACAGATTCGTCAATATGGGGTGGAAGTATCTTCTTCCAATTTCTATTATCAATCTCATAATAGCAGGAATTATAACTCTGGGGGTGGGCCTGTGATAGAAGTCAAAGAACCGAAGAAAGAGCTTCCCCTTGTGGGAACATTGAAGGCGATGTGGATTGTTGGAAAGCACATATTCCAGAAACCTGTAACGACTCAGTATCCTGAGGAGAAGAAACCGATGCCTGACCGTTTCAGGTTCAGGATTTTTTTAAGCCTTGATGATTGCGTGGGTTGCACCCTGTGCGAACAGGTATGTCCAAATCTCAGCATACATATGAACAAAGTTGAACGGGAGAATCCAAGGAACAAGAGGAAAATTTACCCGGATGTCAACTTTGGAACTTGTACTGTCTGCAGGAATTGCGAAGAGATATGCCCGACAGATGCAATATATCTGACACACGTTTTTGAAACCTCAAGGACAAGGAACAGCTTCACCTATTCCCCAGATGAGCTGAGCTTGTCTGAGGATGAGGTGATCAAGTGATCTTCACAATCATATTCATCATATTTGCAATAATTCTTGTGCCACTGGCGATGAAGACCGTATCAGAAAAGAATCTCACCCACAGTGCCATTTATCTCATGGCTTTTCTCTTTGTTCTATCCGCCCTATTTATCTACCTTGGAGGAAGTATAGTGGGTGCAATAGAACTTCTAGTTTTCATAGGCGCCATTGTCACTCTGATAGTATTCAGTCTAATGCTGACAGGAGGTAAGGAAGTTGAATAAGAAACTTGCAGCAGTAGCATCAGGACTTTTTCTGATAGTATTCGGGATTGAAACAGTGAAGATCAGTGGATCATTTACCCCACAATCTCAGAACATCTCTCTTATAGGGAAGGAGCTCTTTGGAAACTACGTAGTGCCTTTTGAACTGCTTTCTCTCATACTAGTGGCCGGAATAATTGGAATGTTCTACATTTCCTGGAGGGATAACTGATGGATATATTCCTTGTAAGTTTCCTCTCCCTCCTTCTTTTCGTTATTGGGCTTTATGGGGTTATGACGTCAAACATAGGAATTAAAATGCTGATTTCAATTGAAATTATCATTAATGCAGCCATACTTAATCTGGTTGCAGTTGCAATCTATTACTCTACAATTTCACCAATAATAATGGCACTCTTCG
>JAJZZQ010000005.1 GCA_021797525.1 Thermoplasmata archaeon
ACATTTTTGAAAGGAGGCCAGATGTAAAATGTCAGAAAGTTCTGATCTTATCAGGGGTGCGGTAGAGGAATTCTGCCAGAAGAATATAGCAAACAGAGCTCTGGAAATTGAGCGAAAGGGCATAGACGACGGCATGCTTCAGGCAATGGCCTCACAGGGTTTTCTCGGTGCCCTCTTCGATCCTCAAGACGGCGGATCTGGAATCGACAGGTCCTCATTCTTCGCAATGCTTGAGGTTTTTGCCTCATACAGCCCATCTTCTGCTGCAAAACTGCTGATTACAAACTCCATTGCTGGCCAGTTCATCCTAAATGCCTCCAGAGAGAAGATTCAGGATGTTGCCCAGGGGAATCTGAAAGTAACATGCATTCCTGGTACATTTGTATCTGAAAGGATACCGGGACAGTCACTGAGTGAAACTGGTGGCAGACTTAAGGGGGTGCTCAAAAACGTACCTTCCCCGGGATCAGATATACTTATTGCACCTATTTCTGGAGATTCTGCCGCGGTAATATTTTCCGGAATAAAGGTGCGAGAGGAAAGGAAGCCTCTTTCATTCAGAGGCCTTAAAAATGGGGATGTCAGCGTGGATTCTGATGATTTTTCCATAATAGACGGGTGGAAGGGAAAATTCATGAAAGAGATACTGTCCACCATGGACCCCGGTGTTTCGGCTATAGCTCTGGGAATTTCAAGAGGTGCTCTTAGAAAAGTAGCAGATTACGTAACTGTGAGAAAAACCTTTGAGCACAGCCTGAAGGATTACAGCCCCGTCTCAAGGAGGATATCTGAACTCATGGCTGATCTGGATATAATGGAATTCTATCTGGACAACATGGAATCCATGGACGATGAAAAAGCCCTTAAACTGAAGGTCAGAAGCACCGGGTTCGCAAGAACTGCCACCAAAGCGGCAATTCAGTACCATGGGGGTTACGGATACTTTGAAGACTTCGGTGTCGAGAAATTCTACAGAGATTCGTATGGTCTTTCAATAATGATGATGGACAGGGAGTACGACAACCTCAGGTTATCGGAAAAAATATTCGGAAGCAGGTCTGGATTCCTTTAATTTTAATCCTTTCCTGCAGGTTCTGGTGCTACCTGGGTAGGTGATGATGAAGGCTGCTCTTGCTCTTCCTGCTCCACAACCATGTATCCTCTTGACAGGATGCTTCCACCTACCAGACCACCAATTGCTGGTATTGCGATACCATTTATCACAATAGCTTTGATAAGTGCAACTGAGCTTAAGTTCTCCAGATGCATTACAACTGTGTAGATTGAAACTACCAGGCTGCTGGTGCCAAAATAGCTGAATATTGTGTTGATATCCCCTACATTGACAAAAAGAATCACAGCAATCAGGACAGCTGATACTATTACTCCAGCAATAAGCCCAGAGAAAAAGCCTCTGATTGAGCCTCTAGCAGCCAGACCTGCAGCAAAGCCGGCAATGATCCAGCCTGTAAATGGGATCCAGCCAAGGAGCACGAGCAGCAATATTCCAACGATAAGCCCGGCACCCATGCTTCCATATTCAAGTCTTTCTGTATTCATGATTCAGATGTTTAATTCATATAATATATAAAAATTATGGTAGTATGTGCATGAAACGAAAATAAAAAGAATTAATGTTTTGCCTCCCTGAAGTTTTTAGTTTTCTCAGTTATCTTTCCCTGATCCCTGAAATGATCCGTCACCTGTACCCAGGTGAGGAAACATCCGTCGACAATACCCTCATCTTCAGGCATGATAATCACCCAGTTTTTTCCTGTAAAATGTAAGTAGCCTGTCCCACGCATCTTCAGCTGCTTCCTTGTGATAGCTCATACCGGTATCATTGAAGAAAGCATGATAGGTGCCGGGATAGATCTTCATCTCAAAATCATTCTTGTGCTTAACTACATTTTCTACGAGGGCAGGAAGTCCAGAGTTGATTGATCCATCCTCTCCCGCATAAATACCAAGGATCGAACCCTTAATATTTGCGAGGTCATCTATGTTGTGGGGATTTGCGCCATAGAATATTGCAGATGCGTCAAAATGTTTCTGGGTAGACAGCTGGAAGGCAAGCCCTCCGCCCAGGCAGAAGCCCACAATTCCCCTCTTTGTCTTGTTCTGGTTAAAGAAGTGGTTGTATGAAGCCTCAAGATCCTTAATCATATCTTTCTCCGTCTCCTTCCTGTTGAACATTACCTTCTGTATGATCTTTCTTGAAGTTTCGGAAGATTTCGAAAGCATTTCATTTACTGCATTCGGGTCAGCTCTTTTCTCAGGTGGAAGGGACCAGAAAGGCCTCATGGCATCCATTATATTTTCCTCTGTAAAAAGATCAATCTGATCCGGTCTTGAATAGAGGTGTGGCGCGAATGTCACATACCCTTTTCTAGCAAGTCTCCTTGAAAAGTTTCTGATGAAATCTGTCAAGCCCCATATTTCCATTACAACTATAACGCCGGGATGTTTCTTCCCATCGTCAGGCCATGCTGAAAAATATTTCAGATCTGTCCCGTCATGGGTTTTGATGGTTGACTCCTCTTCCTTTATTCTGAATTCTTCAGCCATGGATGTAAAGAATATTATCACTAAAAAACCTTCTTTAAAATTTAAATTAAAAAATACTTTCTGTTGAAAAGGATTTAGCAATATTCCATGCCGGGCATTCGGGCTTTCCATTTTTTGATATTGGTACGCATGCTCCTTTCTTTCTAAAAGTGCCCTAATTTCATCTCAATTCAAGAGTTCCTTGAGTATTCAGTGGAGGTCTCTGGCAGCTTTTCCATGAGTATTATGTCCGGGCCAGAAACGCTCCTCCACAACAAAGGCACAGGTCACAGAAAATGCAAGTGGAATAAGTGCGAACGCAAAAAGGGTTCTGGGGGACAAGTACCAGAGAAGAGATCCAATCAACGGAACCATAAAACTAAGGGGGACAAGAAAAGTAGTCTCCATTCTTGGCAGTTTATTTGCATCGGATGGTTCCATATGATTGGGCAAAGAACTTGCAGATAGGCGATCACTTGATAACCATATGAATATGAATATCAGGCCGGATACAAAAAGTGATGATATCCCGGCCAGTGAGAAAAGGAGGAAAGAGATCAGAATTATCATTGGCCTGGCAAAATACAGAATGTTCGGCATACCTTTCAGCTGTAGTATCCTTCCATAGGTCTCGATGAAAAATGCCCCAACTGCAAAGAGAGCAAAAACAATGAAAATGTCAGATCTAGACAAAGCATCGATTGAACCAAGTGATGAAATAAATGGGAATGTCATTGTTATTGACAGAAATATGCCAAGATCCGTAATTAGAATAAGGTATGTCAACCTTCTATTCCTTAGGTCATCAAATGATTTCAGGTATGCCTTTCCTCCAGCGAAGAACTTCTTCATTGACGTATGCGATCCAAGTTTGGGGAGTTTCTCAACCTTGTTTCCTTTCATTATGAGCCCGAAGAGTCCCACAATGAGGCCAAACAAAGACAGAACTGCATAGAGGCTGTCGATGGATCCCTTATACACTGCCGAAAGGCCAAGTATAACAAAAATTCCAAGTGTGGAAAATACCCTGATGCTGTATATGTCATTAAGGGGTTTATATATTGTAAGGCCGCTGTCTTTCAGTCCTGTCATGGGGGTGGACATAGCGGATGAAAAACCGAATATAGCAAATCCTAAGGCATATGTTGCAAAATTCTGTGATAATGTTAGAATTATCAGTGATAGTCCGGCAATTATAAGTGATACGCTTGGAATGGTGCTTTTCCCAGCTCTCTCAATATAAAAGAAAAGAGGTATCCTGAAGAGTGTCTGCGAAAATATGCCGATGGATGCGGCTATTCCTATAAGAAAGAGGCTTCCTCTGAACGACTCAATTGCAAATGGCATGGAAACCCATACCAAAGCCGTTATTCCAGCCTGAAAGAACAGGGTTGCCGATCTGATAAGATTCTCAGCTCCTGATTCTTTTAGATTCTTAATATTCAGGGATACCATCTGAAATTGCCTGGTGAGATTTGACAGAACAGTATAAATAATTCCCCTTTGTGGTTTCGCATTTCATATTAATATCAGTGTCCCTGTAAGACCAATAATTAAATAAGGTAAAACAATCCCTAATTTACGCCGTGATAGCTCAGTTGGGAGAGCGCCAGACTGAAGATCTGGAGGTCGCTGGTTCAATCCCGGCTCACGGCATGCACCTAACATCC
>JAJZZQ010000101.1 GCA_021797525.1 Thermoplasmata archaeon
CCTCAAGTACCGCGTGTATCAGGGGTTCCTTCACTATAGGATTTCCCAATTGAACGACTCCCCTGTTAGAAGAGGACGAGTCCTTCATGTTTTCAGATGCAAAATTTACACCATGGATGCCATCCCTGCCAGTCCCCCCTCCGCATAAGATGAAAACATCACCGACATTTGATGCTCTGCTCCTGGAAATCAGGTCCTTGCGTACAATGCCAACACATCCTGCATTGACAAGGGGATTCCTGTTGAATGTCCTGTCAAAGTCAACAGATCCTGAAACATTTGGAATTCCCACTCTGTTTCCGTAGTCCCTGATGCCACCAACTATATTCTCAAATATAAATCTCTGGCTAAGTGCACCTTGATCGTGCTTTTTCCATGTTTCTCCAAGGAAAATGGAATCTAGTAGAGCGACTGGCTGTGCACCCATGCACAATATATCCCGCAGGATTCCACCAACACCAGTGGCCGCCCCTCCATATGGTTCTATGGCACTGGGGTGATTATGGCTTTCCATCTTTATTACATATGCATGATCCTGATCGAACTCAACGACCCCTGCGTCGTCTTCCATTGCAAGTATGGCGTTCCCACGGCTTAGACCGGAAAAATACTTTTTAAGATAGAATTTTGATGATTTGTAACAGCAGTGTTCGCTCCATGCCTGTGCCATTGCCTGCAGTTCTATATCTGTGGGCTCCCTCCCCATGGTCTTGAAATAGTGCTGCAGCCTTTGCATCTCCTCCAAATCAAGTCCTAGAGCAAGATTTAAGCTCAGAGAGGAAAGTTCTGAAGCAGAAGATCTGGTAAGCGGAATTTCCACCCTGTACTTTCCTTCAGGCATTTTCAAACCTCTTCAATCTTAAATTCCTGTATAACTGGGTTGGTAAGTATTTCTGAAGATATTGTTTTTACATCTTTCTCTGCGTCTGCTTTATTTCCTGAGAATTCAAACTCAAACGTTTTGTAAATTTTTATGGTCTTGATTCTTTCATATCCAAGAGTATGAAGGCTCTTCAGAACAGTAAGTGCCTCTGGATCCTCAACCCTGGACAGATATGTTACAGTAACCCTGAATTTTGGCATAGGGGTTAAGCATTGATATGGATTAAAAATTAATCATGATTAGGTGGGAAACTGTGGATAGTTTCAACTATCGGTCTTAGCTCCTCAAAAACACTTGAGGATTTCTCTGCAATTGTTCCCGTAACAATGACATCTGCACCCGCCTTCAAGAGAACTGCAGCTGATGAGGCGCTTCTGATTCCACCTCCAGCGATTACTGGGATTTTAAGAGCCTCCTTCAGTTTTGAAACAACTGACGGGGATATGGTTGTTGGGCTTCCACTCCCTGCCTCCAGATATACAAGATCCATTCCCATCATCTCTGCAGCAAGGGCATAGGAGAGGGCACTTTTCCAGTCTTCCCGTCCAATTAGATCTGCTTTTCCCTGCCTTCCCACAGTCATTCCGGGCTCAAAAACCAGATAGGCCATGGAAATTGTCTCGATCCCCATTTCCCTGAGAATTATGGAGGCTTTTCTCTGGTGGCCTATAATGAAATCCCTATCCTTTGAATTGAGCAGGCTCATGAAGTATATCGCGTCGGCATAGCGGCTGATCATGGCAGAGGATCCGGGAAAAAGAATTATTCCTCTTGTAACCTCCTTTTTAATTGCATTTACAGCACGGTCCATTTTTGCTGAGTCGATCTCTGTAGATCCCCCAAGCATTATAAAATCAGTTCCAGCTTTCTCTGCTTCAACTGCTATCTGGACTGATTTTTCATCTTCCTGAGATGCGGGATCTATTAGTGTCATGTGCACGCGACCTTTGGAAAGTTTCTCTTTTAAGGAATCCTTGATATTCAAGCCAGACCACCTACTGCAAAGGAAAGAAGGCCAAGTATCATTCCAACCTTTGAGATCTGCTGGCCCATCCCAGGGTTTTTAAGGGCAGTATACCCTGACGCTAGAAAGGCTGCGTCAGCAAAAATCACCACTATCAGGTAATATACGCTGAATATAGAGAAGTAGAATGGAAGATAGGATATCACCACAACTGCAATAACTATTCCAAGAGCAATGTAGGAGGCATTCTTTGCGCCAATGCTCATAGGGAGTGTCTTTCTGCCAACGTCTCCTCCCATATCCTGAATGTCTTTTATTATCTCTCTTGACAGATTGGCCAGGAATGCCAGCAAGAAGAGGAACAGCATTCTTCCAGGAGAATTCAAGGCTATTCCGCCAAATACGAATATTAGCCCAACAAGAATACTTATTGTTAAATTGCCGGAAAGCCCGAGGTTTTTTGTCTTTAACTCATATGATATTAGCAGAAGCTCTGCAGCAAATACAGTTATGGTTGCATAAACATTAAGGAATGCCGCAGATAGCAGGATGGGAACCAGAAATAACACATAAAATGCAATCCTGGCTGATGGCACCTTTATTGATCCTGTTACGAGAGGCCTTTTTGGATGGTTCAGTCTGTCGGAATCTATATCTATGAGGTCATTAAGTATGTTCCCTCCAGAAGTAACAAGGAAAACACATGCTGAGGCAATGGCTATGGTATAAGCATGCAGAGATACTTTCAAGCCCAGTGCTATCAGACCTGATATTATTGTCCCTACAATCCCCATAATGCCATTAATTGGCCTGATGAAACCGATCCATTCCTTCAATGGACGGAAATACCTAAAACCATTATAATACATATCGTACAATGTATCTGTTCACTCTGGACCTGTGAGAATGAACATTCCCGAAAGGAAGTGCCTCATGGGGCAACCAGTTTCCAGACACTGTCATAGTCTTCCCTGCACTTCGCTATTTTAAGGCCCGTGCTGGAGAAATGTGTTCTTGAAGCCCTGTAACCGGAACTTGTGAGAATCTCCGTAGATTTTGCCACTGAAGGAAGATCAGATGAGTGATAACTGGCATGATCTGTGAGCTCGAAAAATCCACAGGAATAATTCTCGTTTGCAAGAGACTGTACAAAGATCTTCAGCCCTGATACGGAATCAGGGTATTTAAGAGACCCAAGAAAAATATCGTCCTGGAGGTTGCCCTTCCATATTGGTCCTTCCGCCCGTTTTTCATATATTGATGAGAGTTCTGCATTCTTGTCGAAAATTCCTATCTGGGAAAGGGACTCCTCTGCCCTCCTGAGGTTCTGGAATATCCTTATTATCACCCGGTAATAGTGGCCATGCCAGAATGAGAGTACCGGTATGATGCCTCTGTCGAATGCGGCAGCTCTCCTTGCAGCATATCCCAGGAATAGTCGGATGCCCATTTCATGCTTCATCCTGTCGTTTTTCACAGATGCGCCATACCTTCTCATTGCCTTTTCCGGGACGGAGCCTGAAAGTGTGGAGAGATCAGTTGCGGTGATCCCCAAATAACCACCGTTCCTTATGTAATTCAGTGCCACGTCCAGATAAGGAAATGATGATCCATAAGGATCTATATCGATAAAATCAAAATTGTATGTTGAAACAACTGATTCAAATGTTTTGTTGTGTATCTCCACGTCACAACCGTTTTTCTGGATGTTTTCCCTTGACATCTCGTATGCCATTCTGTTTCTCTCACTTGCAACACACCTCACTCCGGCTTCTTTCTCTACCCTTATTGCCCTGAGGCCTGTGCCTGTGAAACCATCAAGATACAGCTTCGGTTGAATGTTGTAAACAGAAAGCACTGTAATGTCCCTGTTCAGCTTCTGAACTGGGTTGAAGAATCCTGCGGTTACGGTTCCGGGAGAATTACTTGGGTTGTTTACTCCAGTCCTGACATAAGCCAGGCCTTCCCTGATTTCCATATCAAGTAACTTCCTCTCCCCGGAGAACTCTGAGAACCTTAAAAGGAAGAAGGTTTCTGTTGATAGGTGTGATGTCAAAAACCCTGATCCCCTCAAGACTCCTGATCTCCTGAAGAACAGGATTCCTTGACTTTTTATGAAGTGTCACAATGAGCGGTTTCTGTGATTTCAGGGTCTCCTCAACCTCCTTCTGGATATTGCGCGTCAGGTTCTCCAGTTTTCCCACCTCGTCTATAACAATATAATCAGCATTATCCCTTGCTTTTTGAAGACTGGGAATGAGGATCTCCTCCAGCAGTCGGGTATCGACCCCGAGTTTGTCAATTTTCACCCTTGATACTATATTCGGCTGGG
>JAJZZQ010000045.1 GCA_021797525.1 Thermoplasmata archaeon
TGCTGCTACATTCAGCAGGAAAGGAAATAGACGAAGCTAATTTGCAGAAGGTACTAAGTGAGGCCGGAGTAAAGCCAGATGAGGCAAAACTCAAATCTCTCGTTGGAAGCCTGAAAGAGGTCAAGATAGAGGAGGTTCTGAAGAACGCAGCATCCATGGCAGTCGCGCCGCCAGCCGCCCATGCAGAGGCACCGAAGAAGAAGGAAGAAAAGAAAGAGGAGAAAAAGGAAGAGAAAAAGGACGAGGGATCTGAAGAAGACGCTCTTGCAGGACTCAGTTCACTCTTTGGATGAGATAGATAATGGATTACTACGAATATTTGTGGGGTTTGCTAAAATACTGGCTACCCCTTACTTTATTCGTTATTTCGCTCACCATAGATAAAAACATACTTCTTCTTATAATTTCAGTCACGTGGGTCGTTGGAGCGATATTCTTCACAATGCTCACATCTCCTGACGATGACAGAAGTATTAAAAAATATGAGTAAATATTACTCAGGAAACCATTTTTAATTCTTTCATCTTCTGAAGGACTTCAACTGCATGTTCCTTTGGAGAAACCTTAGGGTAGACATGAGCTATTTTTCCTTCTTTGTTTATGAGATATGTAACCCTGCTGGCTGACCTTTCACCAAGAGTCCCATACATCCTGGAAATGTCCTTTTTGTCATCGGCAACCAGTGTGAAGTTCAGGTTGTACTTATCCACAAACTTCTTGTGTGAATTGGCGCCATCCACACTCACACCAAGAACCTTTACTCCATGTTTCTCGTATTCCTGGTAGTTGTCTCTGAAGTTGCAAGCCTCAGCAGTGCATCCAGGGGTGTCATCCTTAGGGTAGAAGTAAACAACAACAGGCTTCCCCCTGAATGAACTGAGCTTTACCTTATTTCCATTCTGATCCACTGATTCAAAATCCGGTGCCATTTCTCCTACTTTTAGAAGTTCCATGAATTTATATTGGCTAAGGGTAAATAAACATGTCTCAAAAGATATGTTACGAAAACTCCTGTATAAGGGAATCATTTGGGTAGTGCAGAAGTTTTACTGCCTCTCCCTTCTTGTCCTTCATTATATCAGATCCGCTCCTGCTTGCCCTTCCAACTGCCAGGTAGTTTCCCTTTGAATCTCTTACGTATACTAAAGATCCTTCAGCAACATCAGGGGAGACATTGATTATGCCCTGTGCAAAAACGTTTGCCCCTCTGAGTATATGCGGAACTGCACCATCGTCTACCGTTATGGTATGAGATTCTGGCTTAATCTCATTTAGAATCACGATGGTAGGTATCATTATATCCTTCTGGAACAGGCATGGCTTTCCATCAATGAAATAACACCGGTCCTTTCTAACCTCCTCGACTTCCATATCTCCAGATGGCAAAGAAAGACCCAGCTCAGAAGTGTTGCTGAGGATTGCCTTAGCCTCTTTCTTGGAAATGAAATGTCTTGCCATATTAATTACCCGAGAAACGGTTTTATTGCGTCAAACAGACCAGGCAGTTTTTCCGGTTCCCCCCTGAGCATATCCGATATTATTCCGGATATCTTAAAAGAGAGTTCTTTCTCATTCTGGCTGAACTGCCATTCTCTGTTTGCGGCTTCTCCAACTGATGAAAGGAACGCGTAAAAGATGGCTCTTCTGTTCATCGAAGTACCCATTATCTTTTCACCCTCCCTCATAGCCCTTTCTTTGCCAGATGTGTAATAATCACCCATAATCTGAAGGAGAAATCTGCTGTCATCGGACCATGGCCTGATGTTGAGTTTTGACATGAAGTCTGAAATTCTGCCCTCTCCATTCAGTGAATCAATCTGTTCAATTGGAGAACCCTTCAGGGAAGATATGAGGGAAGGATCTGCATCAGGGAACATCTCATGTAATATCTCCTTCCCTGAGGCTGGCCATATATGCTCAAGAACCTTCCTTTCCGAGAACGCATCCATATAAAGGCCCTTTCCTGATTCCTCAATAGCCTTCTGAACCAGTGGTTTGGGGACGTATAGAAAATCATGCTTTGATACAAACTCTTCCGGGCTTGGATAGAGTTCTGAACCAATTATGATGTATTTTCCTGCAATTGCCTGTGATAATCTGTAATCCGCTGTTTCTCTGTAAAACGTTCTGTCGTTCATCTTCCCGGAAAGGTATGAATCTACAGCTTTGGCCGGAAATTGATCTGAAGCAACTTCGAGAAAATCCATACTGAAGCGGAAATCATTCTGGAAATCGGGAGTTAGGACATGCTTCATAACAGAATGTACTGTGCTAGAGGAGGAATCAGAACCAAGATTAAGGGAGACTGCTCCAAGATGAGATACTTTGAAGTAGTTTGGGCCTGACCCCACATAAATGTCCGTCCCATCTATAGTGTACTGTATCCCTTCATCTTCCAGAGCGGATTTGAAGAATTCAACATCAGGGCTGGAGTTCTTGCAGCTGCTCAGGAATAAACTCTTTGTAGAATATAATCTAAGGCCCCTGCTGCGTGAGAGAGACGAAAACGCAAGCATTCGCCAGATGGGGTTTGAGAAATGCTGCACCCCTGCAAGAACAAGGGGATCCGTTTCACCTTTCTTTGCATATTCAACAGAACCTAAAGGGGTTTTTACCATACCAAGAAATGGAATCGAATCAGACTCCGATACCTTCTGGGTCTCTGCAACAGCAGACATCAGCTGGTCTGAAGATTTTAGATATTTGGAAAAATCCTTTCCAGATTTAAGTTTCTTTGAATAAGAATTGATTGGGCAGAACAGACCTGGATCAAGACATTGAGGAAGCAGTTTTTCCGGGTCATCAAAGAGTGAGCTTATGGATTCTATAAACAGTTTCTGACTTTCCTTCGATGTGGTCTTCAACCTCATTGAGACTACTTCTCTTCAAGCATCCTTATAGCTTCAGCCCTCACAGTGACTGGAATCGGCACCATAGATTCCACAAGCTGAACTGTGACCTCTTCCTTGGATGAGTCAATCTGCATGATCTTGGCGTGTTCCCCCTTGAACGGTCCATCAATTAGCTCAACAAGTGCACCAAGCTCAAGTCCGCTGACAGCTGGCTTGGGGGTGAGATAATGCTCTATTTCCTCCACCTTGATGTCTCCAACGACACTACCCTTAAAGCCCTTTATTCCCTTGGCGATTACATTCACTCTATCGGGGTGCATAGCTTCAACGAATATGTAACCCTTGACTTCGTATGGGGATATTATGGATAAAATCTCATTTGTTGCGTGCGGGTCTCTCTCCAGCCTTTCGGATTTGTCCTTCTGGCTTCTCTTTTCCAAGTCCCTGGAAACCGGAAATTCATTTCCAACAGTGGTTTTCAGTGCCATTATAACGGGCACAAGGCGAACAGTGAATGACTTGCTGAAACTGTGAATCCCATCCTCCGAAGAAATTGAGACTGAAAAACTTGCCCTGTCATTAATATATCCACCTTTGGGAGTACCTATGACTAGCTCGAATTTCCTTGTAGATTTTGATTCTAAGTCAATATTTTCGGTTATGTCAACAGGATCGATTGGTGAAACAGTATAATCTTTAGTTTTCTGAAAATTAAACTTAATGAACCATTCGACGAGTTTGTCAACCTGCTCAAATCTGGCTTTAATGTTTATCCTGAAGCCTCTCTTCTGGCTCTGTATATTGGAAAGCGTCACCGGAATACTTATTTCCTTCCCTGTTCCAACATTCTGATCGAAAAGATCTATGCCCAACCATTCGTAATTTGTTTTAGTCTCCGCCATTCTGAATTGCATCTCCGTTAAGGTATTTTAAAGTAAACACCCATCATGAGATAGATGAAGAAACCAACCAGTCCAAGGAATACTATGCCAATGCCAGTTATGAGTAAAACCTTGGTGTATTCATCTCTGGTAGGTTTCCTGGCCATCCTGAGAATCCTGGCATATTTGCCATGGCCGATGCCTCCCATCTTTCTCTCGATGCGGTCCTGAATTTCAAACATCTTGTCGTCTAACGTCATCTGATGACCTACTTCAATAGCATAAAAGGAAATAAAACCTTTTGCAATAGATATAAAAAAAGGGATTTTAG
>JAJZZQ010000099.1 GCA_021797525.1 Thermoplasmata archaeon
CCCATGTAGAACATTCCGAACCGCATACCGCTGTACTCAGTGGAATGCCCTGAAACCAGCTCACTGTCACTTTCACCCATATCGAATGGGGAGTATGAGGCTCTTGCAATCATTGAGATGAAAAAGACCAGGAGCCCTATTACCTCCGGTATCCCGAATGGGATAATCTGACTTGAGACCAGATTGGAGAGATTCAATGGTTCTGCAGTCCTCGCTGATGCCATCATCACAAGAGCCAGAACCGATATCATCATGGGGACCTCAAATGATACATCCTTGGCAACACCCCTCAGGGCACCCAGAATTGCATATTTGTTTCTGGAGCTTACACCAGCCAATATTTCGCCAATTGGCATAATTGCTATTGCAGCAAATAGAAGTATAACGCTTACATTTGAATGTGTGATTGTAAGGGAACCGATCCAGTAGAAATCCCCATATGGAAGGAGAGCAAATGACATTACCAGGCCTATAAATACTATGAGAGGCGCAATTCTGAATGGGAGGTCATCTCTTCCCTTGGGCAAAATACTCTCCTTTCCTGCCAGCTTAAGTCCATCGGCCATCAGCTGAAGCAGGCCAAATTTCCCAACCCTGTTAGGCCCAATCCTCAGCTGGACTCTAGCCATGTACTTTCTGAACAGATAGATCATGAAAACAAGAACAATGGTTACGAATATGACAAGAAATATGGATTCGAAAAGGTAAGCCAGAATGTACGCAATATAATGGGTCAGAGGAGCAAAGAAGTGGGCAAGTCTGGTCAGGACATCCATTATCTGTCCACCTCACCAAATACCAGATCTATTGTTCCTGAAATTGCAATAAGGTCAGCAATAAGGACATCCTTTCCGAGGTGTCTTATTACGGACAGGTTCTTAAGCGAAGGGCTTCTTACTCTGACCCTGTAAGGTTTCACTCCTCCATCCCCTACCAGATAGACCCCAAATTCTCCCTTTGGAGATTCAGTTCTTGCGTATACCTCTCCTTCACCTCTCAGCCTAATCATTAGAGATTTCTTTGCCTTCGGATTAAAATATGGTCCATCAGGTATTTTCTTGATCGCCTGTTTTATTATCCTTATTGATTGCCTCATCTCCTCGAATCGGACAAGAAATCTAGCAAGATTGTCTTTTTTGTAGGACACAGGTATGTCGAAATTCAGCTGATCATATACAAGATATGGCTCTGCCTTCCTTACATCATATTCAATTCCTGATGCCCTGAGCATTGGCCCTGTAACTCCGTAGTTAATTGCAACGTCTGGTTCAAGTATTCCTATGCCTTTGTTCCTGGACATGAATATATCATTTTTTACGAAGGCATTAAAAATCTCCTCCAGCTTGTCAGGAAATTCTTTTGTAAACTCGTCAATCATGTAAATTATATTTTCATTAATGTCCTGGTATACTCCCCCGATGCTCATATAGTTGGTTTCCTGCCTTGAACCGGAAATCTCTGTGAAAATGCGAAGTATCTTTTCCCTCTGAACAAAACAGTAGAAGAAGGGTGAGAGCATTCCAAGGTCAAGGCCAAATGCGCCTGCCCAAACGAGATGCGCTGCAATACGGCTCAGTTCAGCCATAATAACCCTTATCCACTTTGCTCTCTCTGGTGGTGGTATTCCCAGAAGTTTTTCAGCCGCTTCGAGGTAACCTACTTCCATATTCATTGCAGCAACGTAATCCATCCTGTCAAAATAGATCAGAGAATCACAATAGTAATCAAGCTCACAGATTTTCTCAGCATTCCGGTGGAGGTATCCAATAATAGGTTCAACCTCTTTAACAGTTTCTCCGTCTAGCTTGATTTTAAGCCGCAGAACTCCGTGAGTCGATGGGTGCTGGGGGCCCATATTGAGCTCTGTCCATTCCCTGCTATCGTTTTTCTTTTCCTCCTGTATCATTTTCACCAGCCATCACCGGGATCAAAGGTGGCGTAATCGTCACCGTTTTCATCCATGTTTATGTACTGAACTTTTGAAAGGTCGTAATTCTTTCTCAGCGGGTGCCCAACCCATGAATCCGGAAGGAACAGCCTCTTAAGGTTGGGATGTCCTTCAAACACTATTCCCATCAGATCGTACTGCTCCCGTTCGTCCCAGTCAGCACTCTTGAAAAGGCTGGTAACGCTCGGGACCCTTTCGTCAAGAGTCTCTGTCTTGACAACAACGTATTCGTTCTTATTCATGTTATGAAGATGATAAACAACTTCCAGCTTTGACTTCCGGTCAACGCCAGTAATAAGTGAGAGGTGGGTGAATCCATTATCCTTCAGGTCGGAAAGTAGAGCGAGGAGGTTTTCCTTAGCAACCTTCATTACTTTTCTTCCATCTTTCCCAGTTGTTTCCTCAATAACCTCCACCATGCAATCACCTGTCTGTCTCATTTCTTATTTTTTTCTGAAGAAGCATAATTCCATGAGTTAAGGCTTCTGGAGTTGGGGGGCATCCCGGGACATAAACATCAACAGGCACAACCTTGTCCACCCCGAGAACAACTGAATAGCCCTGATTGTATGGCCCTCCCTGAATAACACAAACACCCATTGCTATTACATATTTGGGGTATGGCATCTCTTCGTAAAGTCTCCTGACCCTTGGAGCCATCTTTTTTGTGACAGTTCCTGCTACAATCATCAGATCAGACTGCCTTGGGGAATTTCTGAAGACCTCGCTGCCAAAACGTGCAATATCCATATCCGCAGCCTGAATTGCCATCATTTCAATGGCACAGCATGCAAGTCCAAAAGTCAATGGCCATAGAGAATTGCTCCTTCCCCACTCCATAGCCTGCTCCAAGGTTGTTGTCACAACTCCACCGTCTCCGGTTTTCATTTCAGCCACCTCATATAGCCTTCTTTGAATGCATAACTTACAACAAACAGAGGCATTGCAAGAAATGCCAGTGTTTCAAGGAAAGGGATAAGTCCAAGTTTCATAAAGTCAAAGGCCCAGGGAAAAAGAAGGACCATATCCACATCGAAAAGTATGAAAAGGAGAATAATTACATAATACTGTACATTAATTGCTGAACGAAAGTCACCTTTAGAGACCTCACCGCTCTCGTATGGGTCAAGATATTCTCCATGCTTGACAGGCGGACCAATCTCCCTGGAGGCGTTTTCTATAATTACATCCGGTTTTAAAGAAATCTTCTGGCTCTTCTTGAATCTGTTAGCCCCAACAGTTGGCAGAACCATGTAGATTGTAATTAACCCTCCGATTATCAACACAAGGACAATCAGCAAAGGGATGTAGCCATCCAACATTGAATCCTAATCGCACGAATCTATTTAAGAATTTTAGAATAATGTTGAAATTTTGCCATGTATACTTATATCAATGGGGATTCCTTAATTTCCGGAACATCTCCATTGCGATTGCGGGATTGAACTTTTTCTCTGTCATTACCCTCAGTCTTGGAATGAGATTCTTTTCAGTAATTTCCGGGTTATGTGCGGCCTTCTCTATTAGCGATGAAAGATCCCGGGCAGAAATGAAGGACTTTTTCACTCCATCCCAAGCTTTTTCAGGTGAAAAATTGTCGATGAAATGCAATTTCATTGCATATTCCAAGCCGTCTCTGTCCAGGCCATTCATAGCAGAAACTTGCAGAAGATGCAGCACATCCCCTACCTGAATTTCTCTTCCCGATGCCTTTGAAGACTCCGGGATTATATGAAGAATTAACCTTGCTGAAAGGGAACCATTCCCGATCAGCTCATTCACAGAGAGAAAATCATTCAGCAACCCTTTCCTGATTATAGTTTCAGAATCCTGCTGCGAAATTCCGTATCTGGATGAAGTCTCTGATATAACCTCTTCAGGAGGTACAGGCTTAATTCTCTCAGCCTCCTCCATCATAGTAACGATATCAAGTATTGGGACATCTGTTTCCGGGTACATTCTCGCACCTCCGGGAAGAGGCCTGAGAAAAGAGGTTGAGCCGTCTGCGTTCAGA
>JAJZZQ010000021.1 GCA_021797525.1 Thermoplasmata archaeon
GTACCATTTCCAGGCACTTGGATTTATTGGTTCTCCCACAGTTCCTAGAGTTTTGAGAGTGGAAAGATCATGCATCCTTGGATACTTTTCTCCATACCTCATTAAGGTACGTATAGCAGTTGGTGAAGTATAGAGTATGTTCACACGGTATTTCTCGATTATCTCCCACATCCTGTCAGGGGCCGGGAATGTTATTGCACCTTCGTACATTATGGATGTGAGTCCGAGAATCAGAGGAGCAAACACTATGTAACTGTGCCCTGTCACCCAGCCAATGTCTGCTGCACACCACCATCTATCGTCCTCCTGCGGATCGAATGCCCATTTCAATGTACTGGCTACCCAGACACCATATCCGCCTGTACCATGAAGAACACCTTTAGGCTTTCCAGTTGTACCTGATGTGTACAGTATGTACAGGGGATCGGTTGAGTCCATCCACTCTGGATCTATATATGCCTGGCCATCCTTGACAACATCATGCCACCATATATCCCTGCCTTCTTCCATATTGACAGGGTTACCTGTCCTCTTTACAACAACTACTGTACCGATGGAGGACGACTGTTCAAGCGCCTCATCAACTATTCCCTTGAGGTTTATTACTTTCCCGGATCTGTTTGAGCCGTCTGATGTAATGAGCATCTTTGCTCCTGAATCCTTTATCCTGTCGGCAAGGGCACCTGCTCCAAATCCAGCAAATACGAATGAGAATATCACTCCAATTCTGGCGCATGCAAGTATTGCGACAGGGGCCTCTGGTATCATTGGAAGATAGATTACAACACGGTCTCCCTTCTTCATCCCCATATCAAGAAGAGCCTTGGCAAAATTGTTGACCCGTCTGTAGAGGCCGTCATATGTGATTATTTTCTCATCCCCGTTCTCAGCAACCCAGATGTAAGCTGCTTTGTTCCTTCTGTGCATCTTTACATGCCTATCAACGGCGTTGTAGCAGAGATTGAGTTTTCCGCCTTTGAACCATCTATAGAATGGGGGATTGCTGTCGTCCAGAACGTTATCAAAACCCTTGAACCAGTCAAGGATCCTGGCCTGTTCCTGCCAGAACCTGTCAGGTTCTTCTATAGATTTCCTGTATATCTCCTGATAATTTCCCATTATTGGGTTGTAGTATTCTTTCGTGGGGAGAACTTCCCTCGATTCCTCTTCTTTACTCATGTGGTGTTAGATGCAATAATAAGTATTAAGTTTCCTCAGATTATATATTATAAATATTGATCAGCTTGGCTGATCCTCGATGTCGAACTCTCCCGCCTCTCTGAGGGTTTTTGGCTTTTTCTTTGAATAGTAATAGGTAATGAGCCCTCCTCCAACAACCACCCAGAGAATCGTTATAATGAAAGATGCAAGATATGCTGTATCAACTCCAGATGTGGGATTTGCAAGGTATTTCGAAATTATGTCAGTTATTGAGAAATATATGACTATGAATCCGATCAGCGATGAGACAATAGGTGCAAGGCCGAAACTGAGAGTTCTGAACTCCTTTGTTCGGAAACCATAGAATGTCAGTGAAGTATTAGCCAGGACATGTACTATAATTATGGAAATACCGGTTCCAGCCTCCAGTACAAAGGCTGCGTCCTCAGGCCCAAATTTCAATCCCATAAGGACATCAAGGACGAAGGAGGAGAGGATCCAGGCCATTGTTGCCTTTGCCGGAGTCCTGTATTTCTTGTGCACCTCGCCAAAAGATTTGGGAAATATGACACCATCCCTTGCTGCTGAGTGCCACCACCTTCCAACGGCAGTTGCCTTGCTCACTCCATTGCTAAGGTAACTGTTTATAGTGAATATGATGAGCAGGAATACACCAATTGGCCCCAGATATCTTGAGAATACAATTATCCCTGCATCATTTGTTGTGGCGAATGAAGATATGTTTGAAATGCCCCATCCCACAGTTA
This sequence comes from Thermoplasmata archaeon, assembly GCA_021797525.1. The sequence continues at coordinate 1,929 of JAJZZQ010000021.1, forward strand.
GGGCATATGTTGCAGGTATGAGAGCAATGGCAGTGAGAGCCATTGCAAATATTATTGATTTTCCTATGTTCTTCTTCGGCTCTGTAATTTCCTCTGAAACAGTTGTAACAACACCACTGCCTGTGAAGTCAAGTATAGAGAAGATTGCTCCGAACATTATGGCAGATACTCCGACCGCGTATTTTCCGCTGAACTCGAAAGGGACAAAGGAATTCCCTTTCCCTACCTCCACTATGATTATTACTGCAGCAATGAAAAGAAATGCAACTTCTGCAAGGCCGGATATCGCAGTATAGTTAAGAGAAGGCTTTATTCCTTTGTATGTGAGTATGGAAATATAGCCGGTAAAGGCCGCTGCAAAAAGAATCCATATGTATGGTATGGATGTTATTGACGGCGAAATTAGGAAAATAAAGCTGGAAAGGCCAAGTATCCCGAAAGCTGCACCTGTTATGTCATAATACATGAAGCTCATTGCAGTTATTGGCCCCAATCTGCCCCTGTCCGTAGCAGAAGCGGCATAGGCATAGTAACTTCCCGCATTTGATTTCCTCTTCGCGAACATATATGGAGTTACCATCCACAGAGCATAGATTAGCCAGGCAATTATTACAGAGAGCACTGTTTCAGCACCGCTTGTTGAGAACGTTGCCACCAGGAGGATGGCAATATCCGCAGCAGGTGCAACCTGGCCCAGGGACTGGAATATACCCTGAAACAGGCCAACAGCATTCTTCTCCAGTTTCTGATCAGTTTCTGTCATCAGATTCACATCTAAATTTTTGGAGGAGACTGCCCAAACAATTCAAAGGGTTCGCAAAATGAACCACAAATCATTGGGTTTTATTTTCCTATGAGGTTATCTTATTAATATTTTATTGCATTTATCAGCTACAAATAATTATAAGAGAATATCTTTTTTCCCAGAAGTTGAACACAGATATGCCAGCCTCAGACGGGGGGCCAATGCACAGATTTGCTGCGGGACTAGCATTCCTGATTTTTGCCATAGGCGCGGTGATTCAGCTTAGCAGATATACAAACATCGAATCGCTTGGTTTCGCCGCTGTGGGCATTATCCTTCTTATTGCGGGGAGAAAATTCTTCACAGTGAAACAGCGGCGTACCATATACTTTGGAATAGTCCTATACATAATACTCCTTGTTGTAATATCCGCAGGCCTCACTTCTCTTGAGAATTCGTTTCTGAGATACCTTTCTTCCGGTGTATCTTCACTTTACAATTACACCACAGGAAAAAACATAAGTTCAGGGGAGGTTTTTGGTCTTCTTGTGCCCTATCTTATAGTCAATTATGGTCTCTGCTATTACATACTCTCTTACAGGCTCATACGGGGTGCTCTTCACATAAGTATAGGCATTGTGCTTCTTGTTTCTGTTCTTTTGAGAGTAGGCTCTGTTTATCTCGTGAATTCTCCAAAAACTTTTATCTTCGGTGTTAATGTTGGAAAATACATAGTGTCCATAGGTACCCTTGTGAATGTCCCGGTATCAGTTTTCCTGAGCTCAGTTGCGGTGATACTGCTTTCTCTGGCACTTCTCATAATCAGCCTCCTTATTTTTTCCGGGAGGATTAACAAAAATGCATCAAGGAAAAACAAACTGACATAATACAGGAATTGATTTCTAAAACATGCCATTAGTTGCAGTTACCATGGGTGACCCCTCTGGAATTGGACCGGAAATTGTTTTAAAAACCCTCATCCGAAATCCGGAGCTGAGAGAACAGGTTATAGCTGTAGGGAGTTCCAGAGCTCTCAAGAACGCTGCGGAAAGCATGCATCTTGAGAAAATTCCAGATGATATAAAAATCAGGAATGTGGATGGCCAGATCTCTCCCATGGGAAAAAGTGGATCTGAAAGCGGGAATATTGCAGTACGAAGTATCGAAGCTGCCTCGGCGATGGCATTAAATTCCGAAGTTATGGGAATATGTACAGCACCTATCAGTAAGGAATCAATTAAGATGGCTGGCTCACCATTCATCGATCACACCGATATGCTAAAA
>JAJZZQ010000104.1 GCA_021797525.1 Thermoplasmata archaeon
GGCTTGTGGTGACAATAATGATGGACATAAACGAGGAATGGATCACAGGAAGAAAGTATATGAACATGGAGGAGAATTAAGGTTGAACAGGATCTTTTCGAAATTACAGCAATTACTGTACACTATCGGTTTTAGTTATTTCCTAGATATAAAAAGAGTATTATGATGTGCTGTGGTTATTTCAAGGAATAAAGCACCAATATACTACAATGATCTCTCTAAGTAACGTCGGTATTATATTAAGATAGGAATTATCTGTCTAGCGATCTGGATATGGTTGAAAACCAGTTTCCAGAAATATAAATATATAGACAGACAGATCACTAGAAATGGCAACAGAGCAGGGACTAAAAAAATCAATCTTGCCCCTTAGACTGCTAATGTTTCAATCTTTTTCTTATATGGCGCCTGCCGCATCTGTCGGAATTTATTTAACTGGGATTGCTGGTCTGGGGCTCGGATCAACTCCATTAGTATTCTTAATGGCTTTTTTGATTTTTTACATGGCTATTAACGCAAATTATCAGATATCAAAGAAAATAGTACACGCTGGAGGCTATTATGCTTATACATCAACTGGACTTGGAAAGAAAGTTGGTTTGTTTGCAGGATTGTTCTATGCAATCGGAGATACTGCGGGTTTAGCTGCGTTTGGGTTTCTACAATTCGGGGTTTTTCTATACTACCTTTTCCCTTCGTTTTCATCAATACCGTACATATGGATCCTTTTTGTTGTTGTAACAACGATATTCATAACTACGTTTACTTATCTGGGAATAAAACCGAACTTGATGTACGTTACTATAACTGGAATAATAGAAATGTTAATTCTTTATGTGGCATCAATATACATAATCATAGTTTCTGGATCAGCCAATACGCTTTCCGTATTTACTCCAGCATACGTGGCCCCCAATTATGGAGGTCTCTTTCTTGGGATTATTTTTAGCATAACATCATTTACTGGCGTAGGATCGATCATTGCTTTGGGGGAGGAAGCAAAAGAGCCTAGGAAGAATATAAAGAGAGCTATGCTGTGGATTCTTCCAATAGCTGCAATACCAATGATCCTTACAACATACGCGTTTACAATAGCATTCGGCCCGGACAAAATGAACGTCTTTGCTACTCTTTCTGATCCTGGAGTTCTTATTATCAGGTCTAAAATGGGTGAAATATTTGCATTAATTTTTTCTCTGTTTGTTATGAATAGCGCCTTATCTGTGGGAATTGCTGAATTTAATGCGGCCAGCAGAACGTATTATGGAATGGCGAGAGATGGATTTCTTCCAAAATTCCTCAACTATACAGATCCAAAACACGGAACACCTACACGTATAATATTAGTAATGCTGATAATCGCATTTGTGATGGCGATAGGATCTGTGCTTGCATTTGGAGTGTATTTAGGTTTCTTTGTTCTAGCAGGAGTAGCAGCCATAGCTGCAATAGTTCCTCATTTCTTAGTGAATCTAAATATGCCGTTTTATCTGCATAAGTTGAAAGAAAAGCTTTCCGTGGGCAATGTCGTTACCTGGATAATTCTTCCAGTGATGTCTGTATTTCTGTTGGCACTCATTTTCTACTTCTCTTACATTCCATTACCTGCCTACCCGTACTCCTTAGAAGTGCTTGCATTTGTTCTGATAATGATCATTGCAGCAATAATTGTTCTTTATTCGAGCTTTAGAAAAGCCGCGATTTTAAATGAAGATATAAAGAGCCATGATTGATTCAAGATGAGTAACATATGGGAAAGTAGGCTATAGTAGTTTCATTCTTTTCTCCTCCTTTTTTTTCTCTCTTCCAGGAATTTATCCCTGAAGCCATCTTCATCATGCAGTCTCCTTTCAAATTCATCCGGTGGAAGATAATCAATGGATGAATGCGGCCTTACAGTGTTGTAGTCAATGAACGCATGTTCCATCAGATTCTCTGCATCCTCAAATGTTTCCAGATCGTTGACCCATATGTAATCTGTTTTGAGTGAATTATGGAACGATTCAATATCTCCGTTGTCTTCAGGCGTATGTTTCTGGATATATTCCGATCTTATTCCAGGAATCCCCACTGTGTTTTTGAATATCTCGGATAGTAGGGTAAAGGTCTGGATTTCTCCAGACCTTCCAAATCAAACCGTACGGGACGTTTTCCATCATACGGCTTTCCGGGCTGCTTCATCAGGCAGCATCATGCAGATAGGATATTCTTCCAGAAAGGCGCTTCAGTCCCATGGAGTAGGGTTCAGCATGCGGGTGGAATTGAGGTGAAGGTCTTCTGTACTTATGTCTGTAAGCAGGGAACTTTGAGAATTTCCATTCTATGAATCTTTCAAGTCTTCTGTATGCCAATGTTGACTGTGCATGACTGAAGTAGTTTGTCCACCCCGTGATGAAAATATTCATTTCTTTCACCAACTGTTCTTCACTGATGAAGTGCGCCCTTTTCCTGTTCAGGATGATCCTGACCTTCTCCCTGAAGTGCCTGGTTGCAGAGACTGAAGGGAAGAATCTCGTGACATCCTTTCCCTTTTCAGCATCATATTTCCTTATGAAGTGGAATGAGAGAAAATCAAATCCCTTATGTGCTTCTGTGATCCTTGTCTTGTCCATGTTCAATGACAGGTGTATTTTCCCGAGCTGTTCCCTGAGATTGTTGAGTATCAGTTCTGCGTCGTGAGGGCTGCAGAGTATCAGGATGTCATCTGCATATCTTATGAGATAGGCATCCATGTACTCAGGGTAATGAGTTTCCGCCCAGTATGTGCCTATTGTGTTCAGATATATGTTTGCAAGCAGCGGGGATATGACGCCACCCTGAGGAGTGCCCTCCATGGGATAACTCGTGTTCCACCGGAAGACGATGCCCGCTCTGAGCCACTCCTTTATTAGCTTTGTCACATATCCGTCTGCTATTCGGTCCATGACCTTGCTGATCATGATATCATGGTCAACGTGGTCGAAGAAACCCTTTATATCAAGGTCTATGATTCCGCTCATCCCGAAGTTCATATATTTGTAGATTTCCATGAACTCTTCATTAGCTGATCTGCCAGGCCTGTACCCGTAACTGAAGCTCTTGAAGTCAGCCTCAAAGATGGGTTCAATGATCAGCTTTACTGCCTGCTGCACCACCCTGTCCCTGACTGTCGGTATACCCGGGGGCCTGAGGCTGTGGTTTTTCTTCGGTATGTAAACCATCTTTACACTGTCAACTCTGTATGATCTGTTCTCAAGGACTTTCTGCAGTTCGCTGATGAACGACTCCTCGTCCGTTATGCTCTCCAAGGTTACCCTGTCTATTCCCGCAGTCCCGTGGTTCGCCTTCACCCTTCTCCACGCTTCTGTGATCACGTCTTTCCTGCATATCCCGTCATGCAGGGTGTAGAATTTCCTTTTCCTATCTGTTTTGGCTGCCTGATACAGGGCATTCTGAATGTCTTCAAGCCTTTTCATATCCTCGTACCCCTTTGGGGAATGGAGTTCCTCATGACATCCCAATGCTCATGCAGGCAAGCAGAGCCCCTTCCCTTCTCCGGAGTTGTGCTGTCTTTGGGATCAGCGGTACTATGGGCTCCTCCGACTCCTTGAAGTGCTTCACCCATCACTTCTCTTACGGTTATAGACTGGGCTACCATTACTCAACCACCTTCCGGGGCATGTTCATGGACACTGCAGGATCTCCCGAGTTATCCAACATATCTTTCATTCCATGCAGCTGGCAGGACACCGGGAAGGCTGATGCAGTATTGCAATTCTCCGATGCATCAGTGACAGTCTTCTCTTTCCAGAGACAAGATCGACCCTTCCAGTTGGGGATCACGGTGCTATATTCCATTCGCTTTCGCTGCTGCCTGGGATTTTGCGGATAGCATAACTTCAAACGTATCGTCGCCGGTACGCATGTATGCTTTGCTAAGCAGGCG
>JAJZZQ010000023.1 GCA_021797525.1 Thermoplasmata archaeon
TAAATTATCCATTATACGTAAGATAAGATACGGCAGATCGCCCTAACTATATTCCTTTGAACTGAACAGCTTATACCACAAAAAGTGTTTTAGTTTAGTTATCCTTACCTATTCAGTCCAATGCCACTTGAACCATACGGGAGACTCTCAATCATAATCCCGGTTTTAAATGAAAAAGGGAATCTCGAAAACCTGCTTCCAAAGCTCAAAGATCACCGGCTAATAGTAATTGATGATGGTTCAACCGATGGCACAGCTGAGCTATGCCTTGGAAAAGAAAATGTGCTATTCATCGAGAGGGGAAAGAAGATGGGCCTAGTTTCCGCAGTACTGGAAGGCTTCAAGAATATATCTCCTGATGACAGATACGTTGTTACAATTGATTCAGACTCTTCCCATGACCCGGATTGCATAGATGCAATGGTTAGGTATGCGCAATCAATGGAACTAGATCTGCTTATAGGTTCCAGATATGTAAGAGGTGGGAGCAGCGAAGATTCCATATCAAGAAAAATAATGAGCAAGTCCGCCAATATTCTTTTCAGACTTGCATTTTCCAGCAAAATAAAAGACGCAACAAGCGGCTTCCGTGTATATTCCAGATCTCTTGTTGAATATTTGATCTCCGAAAATAAGATTTCCGCAATATCACCATCTTATGCAGGTCAGGTCGATATTCTCAGAAGAGCGATTAATTCCGGCTTCAGGACTGGTGAATTCCCAATCAGATTCAGGCAACGAAATGAAGGGCGCAGCAAGCTCAGAGCCAGAGACATATATCAGTACCTCACACTTGTTTCAAAAAAGGGCTATCTGATGAGGTATGTCCTTGTAGGTCTGTCAGGGGTAATTATCAATGAAATACTCCTTAAGGCTTTTCTTGGTATCATAGGGGATATGTCGGAGTTCATTGCCGTGGAGGCCAGTGTGATTTCAAATTTTGTACTGAATGACAAGATTACCTTCAGAACTACAGGAAATGCTGGTGGTAAATATCTTGTTAGGATGCTGAAATATAATTTTTTCAATCTGGGAGGGGTGGGCATCAATATTGCTATTTTCCTCACACTGATCAATTTCAATTTCAACCCTCTACTGGCTAATTTCCTCGGAATAGTTGTTGCATTCATATTCACGTATCTTACGTCAATATCCATTGTCTGGAGAAGGTGAATTTGGAGGATACATATTCTGAAGATTACGAATTCTCAAGAATTTCGCTTACGCTTGCCTCCCTTGGTATAGTGGGGATCATAAATGCAATAGAATACCTGCTTGGATATGGTGGCATCCTCTTGATTTCTGTTGAATTTGCATCTGTTTTTTTGGCATTTGTAGTTCTTTTTCTGGCTCTTCTTCCATCCGGCTATAAATTGCCAAACTTCAGGACATCAATTGCAGCTTTTGTGATGTTGTACTTAATTTTTCAGCTACTAATTCAGACCATGACTTCCACAGGCTATCTCGCATTGATAAGGCTCACCACTCCCGTTCTCCTGTCTGGTATGGTTCTATATGTTTTCAGAGGCAAGCTTTCCCATATACCGAAGTTGAGTGGGTTTAGATTTTCCAGGAGAATGAAAATTCTCTCGATTCTCCTCTTTTTAATAGTTCTTGTTGCGTATTTCTTAAGAGTCAGCTTCCCTTCATCTGACGAGTTCACGATTGATTGGTATTCATCAATTCAGTTTTTGAGAGGACTTGATCCTTACATTAATTCCGTAACAGCTGGAGTTTTCAGAGTTTTCCCTATTCCAGCCACTGCTATGACGCCAACCATGGCTGGCGGATATGTGACAAATCTCAGCTATCCTTCTCTCTCCTTTCTTATAATGGTCCCTGCGAGATTACTTCATATAAGCCCCTTCATCACTTTAATTCCAATTTATCTTGTCCCTTTAGCTTTTATAAGGAAGAACATCAACATCATTTCTGGTATAGCAGTCTGTTCCGCTTTCATTCTTCAACCGCTTCTCCTCACTCAGTACTCTCTGGGTTTTTCTGATATACTCTGGATGACTCTCACAGCTCTTTCGCTGATTTGCCTCAATAAGAGGTATCTGTCCGGCGCTTTAATCGGCACGGCAATTTCACTGAAACAGGTTCCAGCTCTCCTGGTACCGTTTATGCTTATTCTAATCCTTAAAAATTACGGTTTAAAGGAATCCTTAAAATTTATTGCCTCCTCCCTGGTTGCCTTCTTTGCATTCAACGGCTATTTTATTCTCAAGTCCCCTTCTGCCTATGTTCACGACATGCTTGCACCGGAAATCCAAAATCTTATTGGGATCGGATTCGGGCCTTCACAGTATTCATTCCTCGGCTTCATTTACGTATCAAGAGACTTCTATACATTCATGATAATCTTTTTACTGGTTCTTCTAGTGATTGTTTATTCCCTTTATACTGAACAGATCCAGTACGGCTTTGTTGCATTCCCCTTATTGATGTTTATCTTCAATTACAGGCTTCTGGCTGAATATCTTATGTACTGGCCCATGATGGCCGCGCTTCTGATACCATATATTGGAATAAAAGTAAGAAGTGCTGATAGTAACACCAGAATTGTAATTATGTCCAGAAAACACTGGAAAAAGGTTGCAGTGTTTGCAGTTCTTCTGATAGCAATTCCAGTGGGGGCAGCATTACACTTCAATCGGTCACCATCATTAACTGTCAACAGCTTAATGCCAGAGTATAGCTCAAACGGAACCCTGTCTTACATGGAGGCAAATGTAACATACCTAAGCCATCAGACCAGTGTTAGCCCATTGTATTTCAGATTCGTCGGTGGCTCAAATATGGTCAATCAAAACGGTTATATATGGACAACCACGGGAAATATCTCCTTTTCGGGAGGAAATACATACAGATTTAACATTTATCCCCTTGCAGTATCGGACCTGATCAACGTTTCTGGAAGCTACAGGGTTATTGTTTATTATAAGCACAATCTTGGAGAATTTAATTTAAAAATAGTGAGTCATGAATAGATAGTTTCCTTTATCGTTACTTTAATGGAATTTACTTTATACGATGTTGGTATTTCGAAAAGTTGACATCCGATATTACTTTGATATTGCGCTTCCTTTCTATACTGGGAGGAGGGGCAATGGCAGGCATACTGGGGTCGCTTACAGGACTTGGTGGCGCAACCGTTCTTGTTCCACTTCTGACACTTTTCTATGGTATACCTATATATTTTGCTACAGGAGCGAGCCTCATATCAACTATAGCGACCAGTGCCGGTTCAGCAAGTGGATATACAAAGCATAAGATTGCCAATATAAAGATAGGTGTAGGACTTGAGATTGCCACTACAGCTGGTGCGATTGTTGGTTCTCTGACTATAGTAGCGGTGCATGAGGCACACGCCAGCTGGATTATATATGTATTATTTGGAATAGTTCTGCTGGGATCACTTATTCCCACAATACAGAGAAGTTCAAGTGAAGAGCCTCTGAAACGGAAGCCGGACTGGAGCACAAAACTTTTTCAACTGGCCGGAGAATATTATGATACTAAATTAAAAAAGAAAATAAGCTATGAAGGAGTGAGGTGGTGGCTGGCTGAAATAATCATGTTCTTTGCCGGTGTTATTTCAGGGCTTCTTGGTATTGGGAGTGGAGCCCTCAAGGTTCTTGGTATGGATTGGGCCATGAACCTGCCAATGAAAGTTACAACTACAACCAGTAACTTTATGATAGGAATTACTGCAGCCACCGGAAGTTCTATTTACTGGTATGAAGGATATATACAACTTTTCATAGCCGGGGCAACTGCCATAGGTGTTGTCATAGGGGCATACATTGGCAGTCGGCTTCTCCTCAAGATAACAAACAAGAACATAAGGTGGATATTCTTTTCAATCCTTTCATTCCTGGGCGTAGAGATGCTTTTGGAAG
>JAJZZQ010000002.1 GCA_021797525.1 Thermoplasmata archaeon
GTCCCACACCCTATAAACGGACTTTTGGGAGATAATAATTTTCAAATGGTATTACTTTATGGTTAAAATTACGCGGAAATAAATATTATTTGGAAAACCGGCTCAGACTTCTACCATTACCTGCCCGTCTTCCACCTTTGTTTTGTAGGATTTCAGCGGTGAAATATCACCTGAACCCTCCGGCGGGCTTACAACACTACCATCCTTTGGGTTGAATGTTGCAAAATGGTTCGGGCAAATAAGCTGGTGATCATCCAGGAATCCTTCAGAGAGGTCATAGTCCTCATGCGTGCAGTAACAGGATGTGGCAAAATAGTTCCCGCCATCCTTCATTACAAGAACCTCCTTACCTTCAACTGTTGCTTTGAACAGATCGCCGTCTTTTATTGCTCCGTCTTTGAAAACCTTATACCATGACATTGTACAATGATTACGTCATGGTGTTTTTAATTTTCTCTACATTCGCAATAGAAGAGTATAAAATTCCTTCTGATTCAGGCTTTGAACATAGCTGTTACTGTCTTTTTAACTCTTTTCCATGCATTGCCAGTATATCTTTCGCTGTTCTCCACAAGCCCCCTTTCATGATAACCATACTTTTCCCAGTAGCCCTCCTTATAGCCCGAGATAAGCTCAATTTCAGTGAGCCACTTCGCACTTTTCCATCCGTATAGCTCTGGCATGAAAGGCCTTGCTGGAAATCCCTGGCTTCTGCTGAGTTCACTCCCATTGATCTTTAGAGCAATAATTGCATTTTCTGTCATTGCATATTCAAGAGGTACCGGTGTGGAATAACCCTCTTGGCATCTGAACATCACCCAGTCAGCCTCCTCCTTAGGCTTTGCTGAGAGAATCAGATCCCTAAGGCTGGGGCCTTCCCATATAACATCCTTTATGCTCCAGGCTGTAACGCAGTTGAAATCACATTGATATTTCAGCTGGTTCATCTTTGTAAGGTCTTCATAGGAAATACTCTTCTGATCAGAAACAAGGCCTGATATCTTCAATTTCCAAGAATTTCTGTCAATTTCAGGCTCATCAACTGCCGAGTATATAATCCAGTTCCTGATGTAACGCTGGCCAGGGTTCTGGACCTCAATTTTGGGTGTGTCCATGGAATGAGATAATATACCATATTATGAACATTTATGGGGAATTAAAATAGGTTCAGCATTTCTATTCATATTAAATGCTCTGCTTCCAATTAGGGTTGCAGGGAAAGCTTATTGAAATTATATTGATATCTGTGGGATATTATGTCTACAGGTCTTCTTGATATAGGTGAGGTAGCCTCTGGTCTTGGGCTCAAGGAATCAGACATTGAGAGATATGGCAAACACATGGCAAAGGTATTGCCGGGAGCCATCAAGGACGGAAAGAAAGGAAAGCTTGTCCTTGTTACTGCAATGAATCCCACAAAGGAGGGAGAAGGAAAAACTACCACCACAATAGGAATCGGACAGGCTCTTAGGCGAATGGGCAAGAATGTCGTGATAGCAATTAGAGAACCCTCTCTTGGCCCCTGTTTCGGTGTCAAAGGGGGCGCTACTGGAGGAGGAAAATCAAAAGTGGAGCCAAGTGACCGCATAAATCTTCTCTTCACGTCAGACTTTCCTGCTGTAACAGCAGCTCATAACCTTCTGTCAGCCATGATAAACAACCACATTTTTCATGGGAACAGCCTGCGTATCGATCCAAGAAACATTCTCTGGCCAAGGGCCATAGATATGAATGATCGGTCACTAAGGGATATAATAGTTGCTGCCGGAGACGCTTCAACTGGAGTTATGGCAAGGGACAGGTTCGTGATCACTCCGGCATCAGAGATAATGGCAATCCTTGGGCTCTCATCAGATATCAAAGACCTTAAGGATCGACTTGGGAGGATTATAGTCGCGCTTGACTACGAGGGAAAACCTGTTTACTGCAGGCAGCTTAAAGCAGACGGCGCAATGACAGCACTTCTGGTGGACGCAATAAAGCCGAATCTTGTCCAGACAACCGAAGGAGTTCCAGCTTTCATCCACACCGGTCCATTTGGGAACATTGCCCATGGAACTTCCAGTATTATTGCAGACAGGATAGCCCTTTCAAAGGCAGATATAGTTCTCACTGAGGCAGGATTTGGTTCAGAGCTCGGCGGCCAGAAATTTCTGGATATGGTTTCCAGAATTGGAGATCTACCAGTGGATGCGGTATTAATGGTAGCCACAATCAGATCAATGAAGCTAAATGGAGGTTCAAAAGACCCTTCAAAGGAGGACGTGGAAAAACTGAAGGCTGGTGCCGCAAACCTTCTCATGCACGTGAATTTGATAAGGAAATACGGAATTGAACCAGTGGTTGCGCTGAACAGATTCCCCAGCGATACGGAAAGGGAGATAGAGGTCATCGGCGATATCCTTAAAAAAGAAGGAATAAGTTTTGCACTCTCAGAAGTGTTCGGTAAAGGAGGAGAGGGTGGTCTGGAGGTAGGAAAACTACTTTTGAAATCCATTGACAAAAAGGTAAGCATCAATCGAACCTATGAAATGGAAGATGCTCCAAAGGATAAGATTGAGAAGATATGCACAAGAGTATACGGAGCCTCCAGAGTAATATTCACAAAGCAGGCATTAAAAGATCTGCAGATGGTTGAATCACTCGGTCTCAATGGTCTTCACGTATGCATGGCAAAGACTCAATATTCAATTTCAGACAATCCAAAACTGCTTGGATGGCCAAAGGATTTCAAGGTGACTGTGAAAAGTGTCCGCATATCATCTGGTGCAGGATTCCTTGTTCCAATGCTTGGCGATATTATGACCATGCCTGGATTGCCTGCTCATCCTGCTGCAGAAAATGTCAATGTTGATGAAGAGGGAAGAATATTAAACCTCTTCTGATCCTTTTTTTAAAAATTAAATAAAATAAAGCGTCTCTACGGCGTAATCTTAATGGCCCTCGTCGGGCAGACACTCTCGCATGCCATGCAGAATATGCACTCACTTTCCCTTACAGGATCACACTTGTCAGTTCTGTATTTTGCATACATATCCTTGTCCCCAGAGATGTCCTTGTCATTGCCTGTACCCATCTGTCCCGGGTTCAGTTCCCATTCATAAAGAGTTACAGGGCAGACATCCATGCATGCTCCATCTGCGACGCATGATTCCCAGTCTATGGCGACCTTTGAACCATGTATACCATGTTTCGTTGGGTAAGGTTTTCCCTCGGCATCCATCCTCTGGACTCCCTCGGCTCTGACTTCGTGGTCATGGTGCTTTCCAGTGACCGGGTAGTGTTCTGCATCTTCCAGGAAGTTCTCATCTATGGGCTTAGGTTTGTAATCCAGCGACTCTACTTTGACCATTTAATCACTGTATCGTGATTGGTTCATCGTTATATAATTTATCCCATAATCCCTTCTTATCACCATCCACCCGAGTAATTTTGGGGCAAATTGGTAGGTCAGCAGCATTAGATTCCTAAAATACAAATCAAAATACCCTGATAAAAATTTAAGAGACGAGAGCATTACCTCTATATGCCAAAAGATAGCCCAAATGTCATCGACAGAAAAGGTCAGGGCGAATTTGTAAGCTTCTTAATCAGACAGTTTAAGTTCAAGAGGGATGACTTCAGAACAATTGGATCTTTTGGTGGCTTTACCAGCTTGATTGATCTTGGAAACTTTGCTGTTTCTCTTAATAATGATGGCGTAGGCACTAAGACAATTCTTGCGGAGCAGGCAGGAAAATATGAGAACATAGGAATTGACTGCATTGCAATGAATGTTAATGATGCAATAACTGTTGGGGCAGAACCGATTGCATTCGTCGATTACATCGCACTAAGGGAACCGGACCTGGAAATTGCCA
>JAJZZQ010000044.1 GCA_021797525.1 Thermoplasmata archaeon
ACAAGAACCTTTTTTTCATCCAGGAGGCGGTTGCAGTATTCCTCGCTAGGAATATCTCTGTTGTATTTTACAAAAGCATAGAAAGCACCTTCAACCTTTCTCATTGTCAGCGATTCGGATCTGGAAATTAAAGACTCAACAAGGTTCCTCCGGCCAAGAAAGATTTGTCTGAACTTTTCAGGCGTATCCCTGTCTCCTATTGCTGCCAAAGCTGCATACTGTGCTATAGATGAGACACATGTAATTGTTTGCTGCTGAAGCTTGTTTGAAGCCCGGATAAGAGGCTCAGGCCCCACCATGTAACCAATTCTCCATCCTGTCATTGCATAACTTTTTGAAAATCCACCTATAGTAACAACCTTATCGGACATTTCTGGATTGGAAGCTGGCGAGTACATAGACCCATCAAATATCAGGTCTTCGTAAATCTCATCGCTTATCAGATAGAGGTTATTTTCAAGCACAAAATCCTCAAGCTTTTTCATCTGTTTCTTTGAATAAACCTTTCCGGTTGGGTTGCATGGGTTGCTAAGGATTATTGCCCTGGTTTTTCCGGAGACCTTTCTTCTAAGCAGATCAAAGTCAAAGTCATACTCATTGTCTGTCCTGACAGGAATTGGCCTGCCCCCAGTTAATTTTACAATTTCAGGATAAGAGAGAAAGTATGGCTCGGGGATGAGAACCTGGTCTTCACTGTTTAAAATGGAAAGAAACGCAAGATTAATGGAGAATTTTGTCGGTGTAACGAGAACATTTTCAGGGCCGCAATCAACGGAGTTTACCTTCTTCATTTTTTCTGCTATAGATTCTCTGAGCTCCGGTATGCCAGCGGAAGGTGTATAATGTGTCTTACCCTTAAGGGCTGCTTCAAACCCAGCTTTAATTATGTGTTCAGGGGTCGTAAAATCAGGTTCACCTATCCCGAAGTTAAAAACTTTTATACCCTGAGCCTTCATTTTCGCAGCTTTATTGCTTGATGAAACTGTTTTTGACTCTGATATACTGGCAAGTCTCGAAGAGAGCATGTAATAGGGTGAGTGATTTTCTCTCATAAAGATTGTTATCAATTTGAAGACACTTTTACACCCATAATTTGCGAAAGTCACAATTTCTTATAGTAAAATGGAATACGTTTGAAGGATTGTATTTGTCAATAAACAGAGAATACTCCGATCGAATTAGATCTCTTATGCCTGAAAAAGTCGCCGCCAGGGATCCATCCACCCCCGTATCTATGTGGAAAGAGATGGACCGTCTTGAGGGAAAACCCGACAAGACGATGGTAGTAATATTCAGAACTGGTGGATGTTCATGGTATAATTTTTCGTCCTGCTCAATGTGCGGATATTTCAACGATGTTGCCGGTAATGTTACCATTAAAGACCTTAAGAATCAGGTTGACAGTGTACTGGATGCGCTTGGTGAAACCCATATACTAAAGGTATTCACTTCTGGAAGTTTTCTGGACCCAAAAGAATTCCCACTGGAAGCAAGAGACTATTTTCTTTCCAGAATATCTGATAGGGTATCCTCTTTGCTAATAGAATCGCGAACTGAGTACATCACAGAAAAAAATATCTCAGGCCTGCGAAAATATGGGCCCAGAGTAAGGATAGCAATTGGCCTTGAAAGTGCAAATGACGAAATTATAAAAAATTCAATAAATAAAGGAAGCAATTTTGAAAAATATGTTAAGGCAGCCAGAATAATTATGGGCCTTAATATGGAACTCAGAACCTATCTGCTATTCAAACCACCGTTCCTATCTGAGAAGAGGGCCATAGAGGATATGATAGACTCGATAAGAAAAGTTAAGGACCTCGGGACAGACATCTCTGTCAATCCTATGAATATTCAGAAAAACACAATGGTTGAACATCTATGGAAAACTGGCATGTACCGGCTCCCTTCACTTTACGGGCTTGCAACCATTCTTCTTCAGGCCTCGTCTGAAGGGGCACAGGTAGTATCATATCCCACAGGAGGTAATAAAGAAAGGGGAGTGCATAATGAGAAACCTGACCCGGACCTTCTCAACCTGATTTATTCATGTTCGCTTGAGCAGGATTTCTCAAAGCTTAAAAGTTATCTCTCCTCAAAGGACCTTTCAGGATACCAAAAATTCCTGGACCTGGAAGACAGAAATCTGTTTCAACCGGATATTGTGAGAATGATAAAGAGAATATCATCTGGGACTTTCTTAAATTAAAATGAATAGAGGCCGTTTTTTCCTCCTTCTTCTGGCGTGTCCTTTTCTGACATTATTCTGTCCAGCTTCTTTGCACAGTAAATACTTCTCTTTATAATTTCAGACCAGTATCCTTCTACCTGATCCCAGCCAACTTCTTCTGCAGTGACATCTGAGCCGCCAAACTTTACAACTGTTCCATGGAATTTCTCGCCGTATTTTTCGCTGTACATCTTCATATACGAAGCAAGCTGCATTTTATGGTAATCCTCGATTTTGTCTGAGGAGGTTGAACTTTTAAGCTCAACCATTTCCTTTCTACCTCGGTGAAGCAGATCAATAACGCCTACGAGTGTGATATCAGAGAACCCCATATATTCCCACTGAAACGGAATTGTCAAATACAACCTCTGCTCAGCCTCAAATCCATATGTTTTGACCATTTCCTGAATGTAGTTATGAAGTGCAGTGCCACGGAACATGTTAAGCCGATCCTTTGTGGTTTCCTCTACAAGGCCCAGTTTTCTCTGAATCTCCTTTTCCACATCAAAAGAAAGTGAGCCTATGCTGAATCTGTTAAGAGGAATTGGCTTCCCTTTATACTCCCTGGGTTCGATAAGTGACTTGAATATACGATAGATATCATCCTTTCCTTCGCCGTTTTCTAACATCTTTGAACACACCCAAATATTGTCTATTATCGACAGAATTTTCAATTGAATAATAAAGATTCTTGATGCTAGAATTATAAGATAACAAGCAAAGCCATTAATGTTTAAAACAGCCATACGCATTCTGACACTCAGAATCTGTTCCCTGATTGAGTTTACAAAGTTTTTAAGAGCGGTATGGATAACAGAATGTGAGGCTCAATGAACTGGGTGAAAGGAAAGTAATAAGGCAGATCCTGAATCAAAATAGGCCATGGAAACCTGATGACTGTTATGCAATGGAAAACGGGGAAGAGTACATTTTAATTTCATCCGACATTATTTCTAAGGAATCCCATATTCCAACAATGCAGTACCCAGAGCTAATAGGTCGTTTTGCAGCCAATGTTAACTTGAGCGATATAGCAGCAATGGCTGCTATCCCTGAAGGGATGACTGTATCCTATGTTGTAGGTGGGAATACTGAGGATTCATTCCTTGAGGCGGTACATCGGGGAATAACTGAAGAGCTGAAGAAGAACGATGCGGATATTTTCGGTGGAGATACAAAGGAAGGACATGGATTTGTCATAGGCGGCACTATCCTGGGAAAACAGAAAAAAGAGCTGACAAGGTTCCGATCACATATTAAGCCAAGACAGATAGTTGGCCATACCAACACACTGGGTAGGGCCGCATCCGGCTATATATTTCATAAAAGCGGATATTCAAAAGAGGAAGGGATAAGGATGCTACTGGGAATCCAAGCCCGTGTTCATGAGGCATCCATACTGAGTAAGGCTGGAGCCAGATTTATGATGGACATGTCTGACGGGCTTTACTCATGCATGTCACAGATGAAGGAAGATTACGGTATAGGCTTCAAAATTGTCCATGACGAAATAAATATTGACAGGCATGCGGATAAGGCCTCACTTATCAGCGGGTTATCACCTCTGGAAATTGCCACAAATTTTGGAGGTGATTATGAATTGCTATTCACAGTGGACAGCGATAACTATGAACAACTTTCTGAGTCAGCAAAAAGTGAAGGCATTGATGTCTCCTTCATAGGTGAAACGTGGGAAGGCGATAACCTTCTTTATGATGGACAGCAGTGGATAAAGGTATCAGGAAAAGGTTGGGAACACTTTTCCAAAAATCCTCTTACATTCAGAGTTTAGAACCGCAATCTTTAAAAATTACATATTTTGCTGTATATGCTTTTTCTCTTTTTCCGCTTTCTCAAAGAGATTATCCTCAATTATCTTTTTTATTCGTTCTCTTTCTTCAGAAAATTCCTCCTTTAACCTGGAGAGATTTTTCTTTAACATGAGCAATAATTATCAAAATAATATTTAAGAGTTATCCATACAATATAAAAAGGAAAAATTTCTCCCATGCAAGAATGAAGGCTTCCATGATTGCAAGAAAATTTGATTTGAGGAACTTTGAATTTTATTACTTTTGTTTGCTAAGCATCAATGTTTTTATCCAGAGCCCCTATTTCCAGCCATTTGCTCATTTTTTAAAAGCACAGGAATGAATATCTATTAGATTATATTTAATAAGATTGAGGAAAAATGCTATCGGCAGAGGAAATGAAACTTCTGGACAGAATAAGAGTCCTGGAATCTGAAAGATTGGGAATCAGAGAGCTACGAAAATACAACAGGGATCTATACGGTTATTACCTAACCTGGCTGGAGAGAAAGGAGAACAAGCTCCTCAGGAAATATGTTAAGAAGTTCAACAGATTCCCTGAAATTGAAGCTAGAATTAAGATAAAGGGAACCGATGTGACGGCACCCCTCTTCTAACCATAATATAAATTAATCCTTTCATTATCCACGATTGATGCCCAGCAGAAATTTTGAGTCTGTAGATACCAGAAAAGGACCGGTTGATGTTGCCAGAGAGATTCTAAACTATTGGAACACAGCCGGAATTATTCAGGAATCTCTGAACTCAAGTCTGGGAAATAAGAAATTCACTTTCCTGGAAGGTCCACCTACAGCTAATGGAAGACCACATGTTGGTCATGCCATGACAAGGACATTCAAGGATACTGTACTTCGTTACAAATATATGACTGGCCACAAAATAGAGAGAAGATCTGGTGGTTGGGATTGCCACGGACTGCCAGTTGAGATTGAGGCGGAGAAACATTTTGGATTCAAGACAAAAAAGGAAATAGAAGATTTTGGCATTGACAGGTTTAATGAATACTGCAGAAAAAGCATATTTTCCTACATAGATGAATGGATGGAAACAGATAAGAAACTAGGATTCTGGATAAACCATGAACATGATTACATTACACTAAGAAATGAATATATGGAAAGTGAGTGGTGGGCCCTTAAGCAGCTATTTGACAGAGGGTTGCTTATCAAGGATTACAAGATAGTCCCTTATTGTCCCAGGTGTGAAACTTCCCTGAGCACCCATGAGCTGTCGCAGGGTTATGATGATGCCAAGGATCCTTCTGTTTTTGTTAAATTCAGAGAAAGGGGCACTTCAAACAGATACTTCCTTGCATGGACAACAACACCATGGACTCTTCCATCGAATCAGTTCCTTACTGTAAACCCAAGTGCAGAGTATTCTCTGATCCGGCATGGAGAAGAGGAATTCTACATAGCATCCTCCAGGATAGAGAATCTGTTCGGGAAAGATTATGAGGTGCTCAAGAAGATTAATGGAGCTGACCTGAGGGGGAAAAAATATGATCAGTTAATGGAGTTCCTTACATTGCCAGATAACTGCCTTGTCGTGGTAACTGGGGAACATGTCACTCTTGATGAGGGAACTGGTATCGTCCACACATCTCCTGCCTTTGGCGCTGATGACTTTGAAATGGGAAAACAGATGAACGTTGATCCTGTGAATCCAATAAATCAGTCTGGAAAGTTTGAGGACCCAAGGCTACCATTTAATGGCCTGTTCTTCAAGGATGCCGATGTTCCAATTTTAAAAATACTTAAGGAGAAAGGGCTTGTTTTTAAGTCTGAGAAATTCTTCCACACATACCCTTTCTGTTACAGATGCGGGAGCCCTCTCCTTTATTACCCTTTGAAGGCATGGTTCATAAAGGTTTCACTGAAAAGGAATCTCCTCATAGAGAACAACCAGAAAATAAACTGGATGCCGGAGCATCTGAGAGACGGGAGATTTGGAAATTTCGTAGCAGAGGCTAAGGACTGGGCCCTAAGCAGGAACAGGTTCTGGGGGACACCTCTTCCAGTCTGGATCTGCGAGAATAACCATATGAAGATAATAGGTTCGAGAAAAGAACTTCAGGAACTAGGTGCATACGTTCCAGAGGATCTTCACAGGCCATTTATTGACAAAACAGTGTTTCCGTGCCCAGAGTGCGGCAAAGAGATGGTGCGCGAACCTTATGTTATAGATACCTGGTTTGATTCAGGGAGTGCATCTTATGCAGCAATGAATTACCCTGTCAATAAAGGTTTCCAGCAAGAGAGGGATCTTCCCATAAGCTTCATAACTGAAGCCATAGACCAGACACGGGGATGGTTCTATACTCTCCATGTAATAGGAAGCCTTCTCTTCGGGAAAAACACCTATGACAGTGTTCTTTCCATTGATCATATATTAGACGAGAATGGAAGGAAAATGAGCAAAAGCAAAGGAAACTCAGTTTATGCATTGGACTTCATTTCCGAGTTTGGGCCTGATCCAATAAGGATGTTCTTCCTCACTGGAATCCCGTGGCGCTCAAAATCCATAAATAAAAAACTTATAAATGAGTTGAACAGGAAAGTATTGTTGACTCTTATCAATGTCTATTCTTTCTTTGAATCAAATGCCAATCTGGACGGCTATGTCCCAGGAACTTCTGAACTCAGACCTTCAAATTTCCTTGATCGCTGGATAGTTTCCAAGGTGAACTCCTCACTTTCGGAATACAGGGAAAAAATGGACAATTATGAGATGCATTCTGCTTTAAGAATTACTCAGGAATTAGTTGATAATCTTTCCAATTTCTATCTTCGCCTGTCAAGAAAAAGGTTCTGGGATATCACACAGGGAGAGAGCAAGGTTCAGGCATATAATTCGCTATTCTTTGCCCTTAACACTGTTTGCTTCATGCTTGCCCCCATGGCCCCGTTTTTCTCTGATTACATATTCACAAAACTCAATCCGGTAAAAAGAAGTGTTCATCTTGAACTGCTTCCTGAACCTGACAAGTCAATGATCGACCCGGAAATAGAAAAGTCTGCAGAGTACACGTATGCAATTCTTGAAAACGTCAGAAAAATGAGGCAGGAGAATAACATCAAGGGGAGGCAGCCTGTCAAGGAAATACTGATATCGGGGCCCTCCGATCTTCCGAAGACCTCCATAGAAAGTATAGGGGACGAACTTAACGCAAGAACTGTGAAAATAATAGGAAAGGAGAAAAGGCCGGTACACCTTTCAGCCAGGCTTATTCTCAATAAGGCTGCACCGGTCCTTAAAAGAAAGACTTCAGAAGTGGCAGACTACATAAAATCAGCCTCGGATGATGAGATATCTCATATCATCAATGGGAAACCAATTGTGATCAATGGCGAAACTGTGCCATCAGAATTCTTTGAGGTCTCAGAAGAAGTTGAAGGAAACTATTCCATGTCGACTGACGGCGCCCTTGGAATCACAGTATTCATGAGCCTGGATATGGACAGGGACCTCGAAATAGAAGGTTTCTCCAGAGAGATATTAAGAAGGATACAGGTAATGAGGAAAGAGATAGACCTGCAGTACGACGATAACATAAAGGTAGAGGTAAACTGCGACAACTCCACCTGGGAAAAGATAGAGCCAAAACTTTCTTGGATATCGGCTGAATCGCTTGCACTCTCCATAAAAAGGGGAGACGCAGAGGGTGGAAAGGAGTGGGATGTTGATGGTGAATCCCTTAAAATCAGAATAGAACCTGAAGAGAGGGTCAGTGTTGAATAACAACAGGGCTTTTATAGTTGGAAGATTTCAACCTTTCCATAAAGGTCATCTCGCAATAATCAGAGAAATTTTGAAAGAGACGGAATCCATAATCATCGGGATCGGCAGTGCCCAATATTCCCACACCCTGAAAGACCCATTCACAGCAGGGGAAAGGCACATAATGATCTCAAGCACCCTTGAATCTGAGGGAATCTATCAGTTCTACCTTGTGCCAATTGAGGATGTTAATTCCAATCCACTATGGGTTGCACATGTAGAATCACTTACCCCAAGGTTCAATCAGGTCTTCACAAATAACCCGCTTGTTAAGAGACTGTTCTATGAGAAAGGGTATTCAGTGAATTCCATGAACATGATTAATAGGGATTCCTGGTCAGGAACCAGGATAAGGGAAAAGATGCTTCATGGCCAGGACTGGAAGTCGGATGTCCCAGAGACTGTATCCCAGATAATAGATGAGATAGATGGTGTAAGCAGAATCAGGGACCTGGCATTCTCCGACGAGAACCCCTGAGTCTACCCGTATATTATTTTCTCTATGATCTTTGCGTCTCCAATTATGTGTGGTATAAGGACATACTCATCGGCCTGATGGGCGACCTCAGGTTCTGTTGTGCACCATACAGCAGCCTCTATGCCTCTTCTTCGGAAGAAGGCTGCGCATGTTCCCCCACCTATTCCAATAACCTTTGCCTCCTTGCCTTTTACTTCTCGGATTGCATTCTTAAGTATCCTGACGATGTCTGAACTCTCATGTGTGGGCAGGGGGGCCTGTTCCCGCTGGAAGAATTCGTAACTGATTCTTGCCTTTGATGTTTTGTGGAACTCTCTTATCTTTTCATCAATGAAATCTGTCACAATGTCTAGATCATACTTAGGAAGAATTCTGCAGTCGTAATACTGTATTTCCGTACCTGGAATAGTATTGACGTTGTCCACATTCTTCTCCCTTTTGGTTGGTTCGAAGGTTGAATACGGAGGGGTAAAAATTGCATTCTCTTCGGCAAATCTCTCGTGAAGGGCCTGATCCAGCATCAGGAAAAACTTCATTGACTCCCTGTTTGCATTTATGGCCATGAATGGCTGGCTGGCATGATACTGCTTGCCTGATACTTTGAACTTTATCCATAAAATGCTCTTCTCTGCGACCTCGATATCTGTACCATCACTGGTGCCAGCATCGGGAACAAGAACCAGATCATTCTTGGTGAAGAGCCCTTTGTCAAGAAGGAAATCTATCCCATATTTGCTCCCGACTTCTTCATCGGCAACGAAAACGATGCCGAGATTGTATTTCAGGTCAGTTTTTCTCAGCTTTTTGAGAAGAAGCAGTGAAAGAAATACAGCCTGTCCATTATCGGATGTGCCCCGACCGTATATGCGATCCCCTTTAACGGTGGGATGGAATGGATCAAATGTCCAGAGAGCCCGGTTTCCGACCGGAACTGTATCAATATGGGCAACGATCCAGAATGTCCTGTCCTGGTTTCCCTCTTTTACCACAATGCTGGGCCTTGTTACATTGTGCGAATCCCGTACTTCGTATCTGTTTACATTCCTGATGCCCATATCCCTGAGAATTTCCATCAGGACCTCAGCCCTCTTGCCTTCACCTTCACCCCCTGATTCCGGAGATATTGCCTGAACTGGAATTATCCTCTTTGCTAGCTCAATGATGAATTCACTGTCATCTGTAGATTCTAACAGATTCATAGTGTACATAATGAGGATTGGTTTATAATTGCTTCGTGATTTAAATTTCATAATAAGGGCTTACCCGATATTTCATAACTGTATCCAGAGATTTTTTAACATACCTGACTGGGTTTTTCTGATACCTTTTTCAATTGGTTAAAATTGTTAATCGGGCTATGTGAAAGATTAATTAAAAAAACGGAGTTATGGCAGTTAATGGAGAACAAGAAGATTGACTTCAGCTCCTGGTACAATGAAATCATAGATCTCAGCGGGCTAAGCGATAAGCGGTACCCCATAAAGGGAATGAATGTATGGCTCCCCTATGGCCTTAAGGTTATGAAAGGCATAGACCGGATTATAAGGGATAATGTGGACAGCTCAAATTTTCAGGAGGTGCAGTTCCCGGTACTTATTACGAGAGACCAGCTGAGCATCGAATTTGAACATGTGAAGGGCTTTGAAAATGAGGTATTCTGGGTAACCCGTGGCGGCAGAGAACCTTTGGACGTGGACATGGCCCTCAGGCCAACCAGTGAGGCGGCCATGTACGGCATGTTTCAGCTCTGGATAAGGGCCCATACGGATCTTCCTCTGAAGATATATCAGATAGTCAGCGTATACAGATACGAGACAAAACATACAAGGACGTTCATTAGAATAAGGGAAATTCATTTCTTCGAAGCACACACTGCCCATACAGATTATGAATCTGCAGAGTTACAGATGGTAGAATACAGGCAGATATGGGATCGAATTAGTGATGAACTCTGCCTTCCATTCGTAGTTGACCAGAGGCCAGACTGGGACAAGTTCCCGGGAGCAAAGTACACGCTTGCATTCGACACGGCAATGCCCGGCGGAAGAAGCCTGCAGATAGGGACTATACATCAGTATGGAGAAAACTTTTCCAGAAATTATGGCATTGAATACCTTAAGGAGGATGGGACACATTCCTATGTTTCACAGACAACATTCGGACTGAGCGAGCGTCTTCTGGCAGCGGTCATCGGCATTCATGGAGATGATACTGGACTGATATTTCCGCCATCCATTGCCCCTGTTCAGATCGTCATAATTCCAATTCCTTCAGAAAAGGCAGACGCCAACTCATACTGTATGAAGGTCAGCAATATACTCTCCGCTGAAGGATTCAGAGTCCACATAGACAACAGAGACAACTACACACCAGGTTTCAAATTCAATGAATGGGAAATGAAAGGGGTGCCCCTGAGAATAGAGATTGGCGCCAGAGAGGTAATGGATAATAAAATCACAATGAGACTGAGAACTGGAGGGGACAGAATAAAATGCAATATTACCGATCTCCCGTCAGAGGTTTCCAGGGCGCTTTCATTATTGAAAGATGAACTGAGGCGTAAGGCGTACGAGCATTTTGAACGAAGCATAGAGGATGGGGGTTCCCTGGAAAAAATAAAGAGAGGGGAGAAAATGTTCAGATTCTTCTGGTGCGGTTCAAAGGAATGTTCAGACAGGATTGAAGGTGAAACTGGAAAAACAGTTCTTGGTATGCAGAAGGAGAATGAGAACAAAGGAAAATGCCTGATTTGTGGAAAAGAGGGAAGATTGGCCACGGCTTCAACACCTTACTGAGGAAATAGAAATGCGTGTTATGCTCGTTGCATTTGATATGGACGGAGTTCTCACATTGGAGAGATCCAGCTGGGAATTTGTCCATAGATATCTGGGCGTTGACAATTCAGATAATCTAGAATTATACAGGAAATCTGAGATATCATACAGGGAATTCCTTGCAAGAGATGTGAGAAGATGGCTCGAGGTCAGGCCTGATATGACCACTAAGGATCTGGACAAAATACTTTCAGGAATAACTGCAGTTAAAAACCTGAAATCATCTGTGCGGGCTTTGAAAGATGCGGGGATCACATGCGCCATAATATCGGGAGGCTTGAAGCCACTGGCGAGAAGGATAGGTACTGAATCAGGGATTGGAATGGTAATGGCCAATGACATCGTCCCATCTGAAGATGGGAGACTGACGGAAAACGGCATTATAATGGTGGACCCAAAGTCAAAGGATGTTGTCCTGCGTGATATACAGAAAAATACCGGAATAAAGCCAGATTCAACTGTCAGTGTAGGTGATTCTCCGGAAGACGCAAGGATGTTTTCCCTTTCAGCCAGCTCAATATTTATAGCTGAGGGAAGAAAAAGCAGTGGTAAAGTGGCCACATCAGTACTTCCCCCGGGAGATCTGAAACCCGTGGCAGATACAATTCTTGAATGGAATTCCCAATGACATTCTACTCGAAGGAAAAATAAATATCCTCATCCAATAAGGGATCATGGAAAAACTTGATCCCACTAGCCTTCAGCCTAAATTGAGCTCTGGCGTGGCATGCATAGATACGGTTATGGGTGGAGGGATTGAGTCAGGAGTTATTACAGAAATATTCGGGGAGGGCGGTGCAGGAAAGAGCAATCTTGCTATGCTGTTCACCATCTCCGCCATCAGTTCTGGTAAGAAGGTAATATTCCTGGATTCAGAGGGGTTTTCCACGGAACGATTTCTTCAGCTAAATTCTGGCAGAACGGATAATATGGATAACCTTCTTCTATACAGGGTATCATCTCTCGACGATCAGGAAGTTTCAATCATTAAGGCCTCCAAGCTTACGGAAAAGCCTGGGGGTGTGGGTGTAGTTGTCATTGACTCTTTCACAGAATTCTTCAGGCTTGAGAATTTTCAAGACTACCAGAGCAGGAGTTCAGCTTTTCAGCGCCAGCTGAACATTCTCACCGGCATAGCCGTCAGAAACTCAATTCCATTGCTGCTTACGAACCAGATATATCAGGATCCAGACTCGGGGAACCTTCATCCTTTTGGCGGGTTCCTCATGGATCATCTTATGAAGGCAATATTCCGGGTTGAGAAAACTGCGGGGGGAGGCAGGAAGATAAGTGTTGTAAAGCATCGCTCTATTGCGGAAGGGAAGAGTGCTGTATTCAGATTGATGGAATATGGAATTTCCTGTGAGGTGCCCTGATGGGGGTAGATATTTCTGACATCCTCATTAAACATGAGACCAGAATAGAGGATCATTCCGGAATGACCATGGCCGTAGACTCATACAACATAATATACCAGTTCCTTAGCAGCATCAGGCAGCCAGATGGAATGCCCCTTATGGATAATGCCGGAAACGTTACATCTCATCTGTCCGGCCTGTTCTACAGATCTGTTAGCCTCATCTCTGCTGGCCTCAGGCTGGTTTACGTACTTGATGGCAAGCCCTTAAGCCTTAAGGGGAACACACTTGATGAAAGGAGGATGATGAGGGAGAAAAATATTATGGAGCTGAAGAAGGCAGAGGAGGCTGGAGATGAGGAACGCATACGTTCCCTGTCTGGTAGAATTAATTTCCTTACACGGCCAATGATAGATGAGTGTAGGGAACTGCTGGAGGCTATGGGCATTCCAGTGGTTCAGGCAAAATCAGAAGGAGAGGCACAGGCATCCTACATGAATGCTCAGGGAGCAGTCGACGGAGTTATATCGCAGGATTATGACTGCTTGCTTTTCGGGGCCAAAAGAGTTTTCCGGAATATGACATTCTCAGGAAGAAGAAAGGTTCCGGGGAGAAACTTCTATGTCAACGTCAGGCCAGAATACATTGATCTGGAGGAAAACCTTTCAAACCTTTCAATTGACAGGCGCCAGCTCATCTGGATTGGAATGCTCACTGGCACTGACTTCAACAGGGGTGTGCAGAGAGTTGGAGCAAAAACCGGACTAAATCTGATACGCAAGGGCAACACTCTACGGCAAATTCTTGACATGAAGGGTGCCAGTATAGAAAGCCTTGAAGATGTGGAAGACATTTTCCTGAACCCACCGCATGAGGAGTGGGGCGAACTCCAGCATATGCCACCGAACAGGGAATCAATCATGAAGATACTGTGTGAAAGGCATAATTTCTCACAGGAACGTGTTTCTCCATACGTTGATACCCTTTCCAAACTATATTCCAAAGGTGCACAGAAAAGCCTGGACAGGTTTTTCTGATATCACTATTGCTAGCAAGTGTCAACCTTATATATTGAAATTATGTTAGCATATTATTCATGAGAACTCTCGTTGACGTATCACATGTTTCAAAGAAAAGCAAATCCCTTAGAATTACACTTCCGAAGAAAGTCATAGACGAATTGAGAATCCAGCCATCCGAGATACTTGGATACTACCTTGAGGATGGCAAAATAGTGTTGGAAAAACTGAAATAGATCCTATATCATTGGGGATATTCTCAGAGTGCATTTTCATCCGCTGCCAATGCTGCCCTGCCTTTTTCCATCAAACTATTTAATGCTGCTGCTACTGCCTTCTTAAGGTCAAGGGGATGAATCTCACCCCTTTCATACACTCCACTGAATTCAGCGAAATCTTTGAATCTGATTGCCCCTCCTTTTGAAGGAGGCCGGGTTATTTCTATTCCATCTTCGGAGTAGGGAAGAATTATGTATTTGAGTATGTCAACAACAGGATTTCCGGAGACCTCTTTTACAGGGCAGAAAGCGGAGGATATTTTTCGATTTACATCTGATTCACTGTCAGTCATGAAAATAGCTGAATCGGCATCACTCTTAGACATTTTCTTGAATGGATCCATCCTTCCTGTGCCTTTTAGGCTTTCCAGAAGATTCCCATGAACAGATACTACCTTCTTTACACCCATTCTTTCAGCAATGTCTCTCTGCAGCATGTGGGCATGCCTCTGATCCATGCCTCCGAGCGCTATGTCAAAGCCGCTGTAAATTATGTCCGTCACCTGCATAAGTGGGTATATAAATTTGCTGAAGTCTCCTTCCGCATCCTCTTCTGTCCTGCCCATTATAGGAAGCGAACGCTTAAGCCTGGAAAGAGTGGAACTCTTTGCAACCTTTATGAGTGTTGTCCAGTATTCTCTGTCATTAACCACGTCTGTAGCCCATTTGAATTCAACATTTGACGGAAGGCCGTAAGCCTTCATGCAGCGCTCTATCATTTTTCCGCTTTCGCGTATCTTCTTAAGGTCTCCCCCCAGTTTGTCGTTTATCTGTGAATGCAGATCAGCCAGTAAAACTGTAACTCTGACACCTGCCTCCGCCAGTTCCTTGACCTTCATGGCCCAGAGTATACCTGTGGCAATGTGCGGAAGTCCGGATGGCTCAAAACCAATGTAGGCGGTAGATGAATCTGGATCAAGTTTCTCTGCTTCTTCTACAGTTACAACCTCAGCCATGTTTCTGGACAGAATATTGACAGGGAACATTTCCCCGCTCTATCGTTTTGCTGTAATTAAATTTTGCAAACATGAATCCTTAAATGAGCACCTGAAGCATTTGCCTGGATTATTGTGATTTCTTTTCCCGCTCATATCACTGCCCCTCATTTCATTGACGGTTTTAAGAAGTTTTTCCCTGAGCTCTCTGGAATTTTCTATCCTGAATTTCTTTCTTCTGTATTCCAGAATTCCATGATCGATTCTCGATTCCGGGAAATTTTCCTCAAGTATCAGGAAGTATGCTGCCATCTGAAGCAGATGGCCACTTCTTGGCCTCTCAGCATCAGTGCTCTTGTATTCAAATGGTATGAGGTTTCGGCCTTTGCGCATTATCATATCAGGCTTGCCTGAAATTCTGTACCTTTTGCTAACAATGATCCTGCCTCCAGAGGACAGATCGCTGTAAATCCTTCTGGACCCAGGTTCAGGGCTTGACTTTCTCAAAAAGTAATAAATAAGGTACAGAATAATAATTGAAAGTAGAAGAAATACTGGCAAAAATTGCCCGCTCAAACCAATCCCGCTAACATCAGAACTGTTGTTATTATGAGGATAGCCATTAGAATGACCATACTTATGGAAATTGCCCGGGCATACCGGAACTGCCTTTCTTTTTTCTGATGACTTGTTATGCCCTTTCTTATTCTAACAGAAGATTTGGAAGAATGTGGAACTCCTGCCCTTTCCATCTCCCAGGCCACATTGCAGAACTCATACTGTGATATCTCAGATGCAGGTATTATCCTGGTTGCATTATCAGAATGTTCAATCATGGATGTCATCTCTTCAACTCATTGTTTACCTTCACTTTTATTGGGCCGAAGGGATATTCCTGCTCTACATCAATCTCCCTGTCGCGGGCAAGAAACATACAGTAAACAAGCAATGATTGAGCGGTAACTCCTGGATGCGCTGGGATCCTGTCAATATTTAATGACTCTGCATTAATGCTTTTTATGACTTCCAGAATATCCCTGGCCTCTTTTTCAGGCTCTTCCGGATGAAGCTTCTCGAAAATGGAATCTATGTCTCCAGTGGGGTGTTCAACTTCAAACCTTCGTTCATGCCGTTTTTTCCCGGAATACTCATAAGCATCCTTCATCACGTCCAAGAGCTCGACAAGGAAAACCTTTCTTCTTTCGCTATGAATTACTGGTTCCTTCAACTCCAGTGGATCTTCCTGATGCTTGATGCTGCCCACTTCTTCAAATTCAATTTCTTCCGCCGATTCTTCTGCGTCACTCCGGAATCTTCTTAGGACAGCTTCATCGGACTTGAGTGAAAGTATCCTCCACGCACTCTGAATAAGGTATCCTGCAACATAGAAATCCCTGAAGTTTCTATCAATAATTGTTGAAAATACCCTGCTGAATGCACCTATATCCACTGACCAGGGGTCAAGGGTTCCATTGAGACACATATTGAAAACACCAGCTATCAACTCCTCAAGCGGATCGTTGAAATGCATCTCTGTCTTTGAAGATTCAAGTATTGTGATATAACTCCCTGTGTCACTTTCCAGCATATTCCCCTGTACGATGAGGCTATGCAGTATCTCTTCCCTGTTCATCTTCATCACCCCTCTCCTGATCTATGCCCTCTTGGAAGCTCTTCTCATAGACGTTGGAGTTTTCGCCATCTACATTAACCACAGCAACTACATTGTCTGCATATTTCAGCATGGATTTTCTCAATGAGACAGAGAATATCTGAGATGTACCCGAGTTTGCCTTGAAAAGCTTTCCAACCCTCTCAGCATTTGCACCGTCCAGAAACATATCCACTTCATCCAGATAATAGAATGGAGAAGGGTTTATTCTCTGAACCGCAAGTATAAATGAAAGTGCGGTAAGGCTCTTCTCCCCTCCACTCAGCGCCTCAAGTTTTGTAAAATTCGAACCCTTCGGCCGGGCCCTTATCGTGACCTCAGCCTCCAGAGGATTTTCAGGATTGCTCAGTTCAAGAAAAGCGTCTCCTCCGCCTGAGAGCTGTTCATATATTGTCCTCATTGAATTGTTGATTCCGTTAAACATATCCATGAATGCAGATTTCTTCTGTTCGGTAAGCCTTTCTGTAAGATCCACAAGCTCTTTCTTTTCTGAGGATAACTGTTCAATCTCCCCCCTGATTGAATCAAGATCCCTGGAAACGTTATCGAATTCTTCTATTGCCTTCTGGTTAACAGGGCCAATTGATTCGATGGCGTTCATAGTCTCTGTGATCAATGACCTTGCTTCAGATACTGTTTTGACTGATTCCATTCTGGTGCCATCTGATGACTTAATCTCACCTTCAATTTCCCTCAACTTGTTCTGGGAATTTTCTCTCTTACCCTGAAGAGTTATTTTCATCTCCTTCTTCGTAGAAATCATTGCTCTTGTTGATTCTATGCTATCATTAATTGAAGTTTCTTCACTCTCCATTCCTCTTATCCTTTCAACGATCTCTCTGGTGCGTTCATCGATCTGGGTTTCAAGTGCAAGCAGTTTTTCCAGCTCAGAGGACAGTGCTGCCTCCTCTGTCTCAAGTGAGGATATTTGTGAGCGTTTTGACTCCAGGTCGTCCTCCAGCGTTCTATTTTTCGCTTCGACATTCTGGATATTCTTCTGTATGAACTCCATCTCTGACCGAAGCTTGGAAATTTCCAGTGTATAATCATTTTTCTTTGATGAGAGAGACTCGATCTCCGAGTTCAGATCTTCATCCTGTGAAGCATAGGATGGAGATATTCTTCTGAACTCAATAAAGTCCTTTTCCTTTGCCTCATTCTCAGAAAGTATCTTTTTCTTCAGGTCTTCGATGCTCCCTGAAATAGAATTGATCTTTCCATCAAGCTCTGTTATCTCTCTCTTCTTAGCTTCCTCCTTTGGCCTAAGTTCTTCAAGCTGCTCTGTGGCCTTCTCGAGGTTCTGGGTTAGCATGTTCACTTTTGTTTTTTGTGAGCCCTGGTCCTGTGATCTTGACTGCAAATCAGAAGATACTGATTCAAATGATGCGGAAATATCAGAAATGTCAACCTCCAGAGCCGAAAGCTCAGCATTTAGGGCCTGTATTGTCTCCGAGAGAGATTTTGATCTGTTTTCCAGGTCCTCACTGTTTTTAGCCCTTTCCGTGAATCCTCCAGATATTGCTCCGCTAGCCTCGAAAATGTCTCCGTCGAGTGTGACCAGGCGAATGCCACCCATATATCTGCGGGCCGTCCTAACAGTATCAACTATCACAGTATCCTGAAATGCGTACCAGATTACGTTTGAATATTCATCCAGATATTTCAGGTTTTCAAAAATATACCCCAGAGAACCCTCAGAGGAGCGAACAGTTATCGCCTTTCCTCTCGGCCTTCCCGGTAGCATCTTGTTCATCGGTAGAAATGTAAGCTTTCCCACTCTGCTTGACTTAAGAAGGTTAAGGCATTCTTCAGCCACACCATCATCCCTGACAACAACAGAGTTAAGTCTGGATCCCGCTGCAGCTTCCACTGCCTGCCTGAATTTCGGGTCATAGGAGATTAACTCTTTAAGAGGTCCAATGATTCCTTGTATCGATCCGCTGTTTCTTGCACCTAGAATTGTAGCCAGTGCCCTGTTAACTGTGAATCCACGGGAACCAAGTGAAATCTGAACCTGAGAATATTCATGATTGAGCCTTGATAGCTCCCTGACAATTTCGTCTTTTCTCTGCCTCTTTGCGGAAAGATCTGACTTCAGGGAGTAGTATCTTCGGTTAAGTTCCTGAAAACTCTCATAACTTGTTGTTTCTGTTTCATTTAACTCCCTTATTGCCCACCGGTAATCCTTGATCTGGAATTCTACCTCCCCTATACGATTTTCAAGAGAAGCTATCTCTGTGTTGAGGCGGCTCTTTTCCACCGCCATCTCCTTCTGCTTTTCCTGCAGGGACTCAAGTTCTGAATTCATTACTGATAGTTCTTCGTCGTGCCTGCGAATAGACTCCTGAAGATTCATGAGAACTTTGGAATTTTCTGCAGTTGACTCCCTGAGTTTTTTAAGAATTTCATTCTTCTCAGCCAGATTTTTAGCGGTGTCTTTGAGGATGGCTTCGCTTTCCCTTATGTTAGAATCAAGCCATTGTATCCTCCGGGAGGAATCCGCTTGATATTTTGTATTTGATTCAACCTCTGATCTTATAGAAGCAACGTTGTCCTTAAGATCGGAACTCTTCATCCTGTTGGAGGCTAAACTGATTTTAAGGTCCTGAATTTTCTGCCTTATTTCCTTCAACTCAGAATTTCCAGTTCTTTCAAGATTCTCCTTCTCGGCATCAATCCTGTTTCTCAGATCATTAATCTTCGCAAGCAATTCTGAGACTTCTACATTCAGTTCCTGTATCTCATTTTCAAATGATGAAATCTGATCTGTCTGTGATGTTATTTCCCTCCTCAGGAAATCCTGCTGTATTGATAGTTCAGTGAACTTCAGGTTTTTCAGCCTGTGTGTCAGATCCATATATTTCTGGGCTATCTCCCTCTCTGCCTCAAGTGCTATCTTTCTGCCCTTCAGCTCTTCTTCCAAGACCTCGAGCTTCCCCAGGTTTGAGTTAAGAGTATCAATGTCGTATTTTGCCTTGTCAATCTGCAAATCAAAACTTTCTATACCTGCGATTGACTCAAGCAATTTCCTCCTCTCGCCCCCGCTCATTTTCACTATATTATTTATGTCGCCCTGCAAAACAAAACTGTACGAATCAAGGAATATTCGGAATGAATCCAGCATAGCGGAAACCTCAGAATACCTGACCTTACGGCCGTTTATGAAATAGTTGGATTTATAGCCATCACTTTCAGACACAACTTCTCTTCGAATCTCCACCTTTCTGTCCTTTTCATCAGCGCTTTTATCTTCTGTATCTATTCTTATTGAGACGCTGCAATAATTTTTCTGCCTTTCCCCCTTGGAACTTTTGTGAATTAGATCTGACAGCCTGTCAGCCCTTACAGTCTTGTTGGATCTTTCGCCCATTACAAACAGGAATGAGTCCCCAATGTTAGATTTCCCACTTCCATTGGGCCCACTAATCACTGTAAATCCCTTTCTAAACAGTATCTGAACCTTCTTGCCAAAAGACTTGAAATTATCCAGCTCCAAAGACTCGACTTTCATGATGACCTCTGTCTGACAAATGTCATCCTCTTAACATCTCAAATATATATAAATCTATCTTCATATATTAGTCTGCCTCATTTTTTATTTCAATTTCTCTATACAAATATGTATAAATCACAAGTAGACTGCATGGAAATATCAAAAAATGCCCTTGCATTGCAATTAAAATTATTGCAGGCCATTATCCCTCCAAATATTGAAATAATAAGCACTGAATTATACAGTAAGGCTTCATTTCTTTCCATGACCTAGTTAAAAAAAAAAATAAAATTATTTTAGAAAAATTTAAATATATTGGTCTTTTGTTATTTTAATGACTGGTCAATCAAGCATACAGGAAAGTAAGATTCTATACATGATGGATAAAAAAATAATAAAGCCATTTATCGAGGGGGTACCGATAGACTTTGAAAAGTACCGGACCAAGGTTGTCAAGGATGAGAATGATAATGAGGTGCTCAGAATTGACTATGATCCTTCTCGGGGCAATTCTCAGAAGGCTGAAGGGGGATTGTTAAACAGAATAGCCCAAATGGTTGAAGGCTTTCTAAATTTCAAAATATGGGATCTGGCAGGAAATTATATTTATTCAGTGAAGTCACTCAACTTTTTGCATAAAAAGAATGATTTTTCAATAATGAACGGGGATGAAACAGAAGAGAAATTTAAGGCAGCGCACTATTTGATGAACCTAGCAAAAGAGAAGGTTGAGGTCACTGATACAGGTTCTAACCCAATTCTGATTTCAGAGTATCGTGGGTTCAGAAAGTCCATAGAGGTTCATGACAGCAATGGTGCCCAGGTAGCAATGCTACACGCTCCAATAGTTTCCATGCGCGACAGATGGAAATTGGAATTTAACGGTGACTGTGACAGATATCTGGTTCTGATAATGGCAGCTATAATGAGCGAGTTTGGCGAAAGATAGATTTAACGCATCAACAATAGAAATCTCCGCTGAATAAACTATTTAAATAAAATTTCTTAATGTCTCTGTCAATAGCAGAAAGTTGTACCCAATCTAGGCTGTTGATCAAAGGTATCTACTTCAGTACTTTCCTTAAGAAAGTGTTAATAGGGATGAATTTTAGCCCGGAGTGCGTAAATATTTGATTGAAATAAGCAATTATGGTTTCGATAGTTGACTTCGACAGATTTTTGATGGGATACACTCTTGGAGCCCATATTCTTATCGTCACTCTGAGCATTTCACTGGCCATACTTATTTCGACAGCAGAGTTCCTTGGGATCAGAAGAAAGGATCGGTATTACGAGGCTATCGCCAGAAGATTTTCCAAGGCACTTGTGGTCTTCTTTGCTGTTGGTACAGCCAGCGGTACTGTGCTGGCAGTAGAACTTTTTGCCCTATGGCCATCTTTCATGGTTCTGATTGGCAAAGTTGACATTCTCCCATTCTATTATGAAGTATTTGCTTTCTTTCTGGAAGCCATAGCGCTTGTTCTTTATGTCTATTACTGGGAATACTTCAAAAACAGATACCACCACTGGCTTCTCTCGGTACTGGTTGCGATTGGAACTGTGATGTCGGCGGTATTTATTACGCTCATTAATGCGTTTATGAATACTCCTTCCGGATTCAATATATCGAATTACCTGAAGACAGGAAACATTACAGGAGTAAACCCGGTTGCCGCTTTCATGTCGCCGTCTGGATTTGTGGAGGTTGCTCACGTCACAACTGCTACATTTGCTGCTGGGGCTTTCCTTTTCCTGGCATATCTTGCTTACAGCTATATTAGAAATCATGATACGCAGGCAAGGATTCTTTACTCTAAAGCCATGAAGATCACTATAGTTTCAGGATTCATAGGGATAGTTCTGGCCGGCATAAGTGGAGATTCAGCTGCCAGAACCCTTATATCACTTCAGCCTTTAAAATATGCTGCAATTGAGCTAAACCTCCATCCTGCAGTTAATGCAGCAGAAAGGCTTGGAGGTATAATGGTTAATGGTGCACCAGCTTACTTCATTTCAATACCCCATCTACAGAGCATACTTGCATTCCTAAGCTTCAACTCCAAACAGGTAGTACCAGGCCTATCACAATTTCCAAAGTCAGACTGGCCACCCCTCTTCATCCATCTCACCTTTGATACAATGGTTGGCGGGGGTTCACTTGTGGGCCTATTCGGCCTTTACCTTCTCTACAGAATGATCATTAAGAGGAATTACCTGAACAAGCTCAGCCTTTTAGGAATGATTGTTGCAGGAGTCCTGATTCAGGTTGTATATGACTCTGGATGGGTCACTGACGAAGTTGGAAGACA
The DNA here is from genome assembly GCA_021797525.1 of Thermoplasmata archaeon. The sequence goes on from JAJZZQ010000044.1 coordinate 22,219, forward strand.
GCCATGGATCATTTACAATGTTATGACAGTTTCATCGGCCGCAAATACTTCACCCAGTGTAATTCCTCTGGGAATAGGTATAATATTATTCTATCTTATAGTGGTTCCATTTACCTTTTACTTTGCTCATAGACTTCTTCAGCACAGTAAAATTGGCGATGAACTTTCAGCGGGGGTGAAGAAGGAAGATGTCTCTCCATCCTGAGGTTTTCATAAATGTGGGGATATTCTCCATGTTTTTTGCCATGCTTTCTATGGAACTAATGGCAGCGTCCGCAATATTATTTAGGTACAAGGAGAGTGAAAAAAAGGTCATTCCATTCATTATACCAATATGGGAAATAACTGGAACGTTTTTTGTCTTCTATGTAGTGAATCTGGAAGCTCTTGTGCCATCAATACTTCCTCTTATTGCATACACTTTCATCAGTTACATACTGTTCTTCCTTATCATATTCGTTCTGAGAAATGCTGCGATAATCAGCGCAGAGTATGTCTGGAAGAACAGGTTTGCGAACAGAAAATCGCTCTATAAGATATATGCTGTTGTAACTTTTGTGCTTGGTGCCGTGGTTCTGATGATATATGCATCAATGATAAGCGGCGCCGGGATAAATTACAACCTTCAGAGCTTTAATGCTTCTAAGTTTGTATCATTCCTTCCCAACGACGGTTTTGTAATCGGTTCAGCAATTATTCTTTTCGGGATTGCCTCAGTATTCTACAATCTTTTCGTCGATCCAATAATGACTTTTGTTACCGTCATTGTCGGGATGGTCATTGCTGGAGCATCATTCTATGAGATGGGAGACCTTACAACACTATCCTTTGTAGCGATACCGATTATAATAACACTGGCAATACCTGTGCTGAATTTCATGAAAGGTGCAAGAAAATACCTGCACAATAAGATTCTGTTCCAGGGGCTTCTTGCTGTGGCAGTATTTTTCCTTGCAATGACAGATTACCCGTATCTCCTTGGAAAAACACTGAATGTAAATGATATACTCAATAACTCTGCAATGCAGATCCAAATATTCTATTCAACCATTGTCGGTGGAGTTATACTTCTGTTGATGACAATTCTGTTTTTCAGGATATATTCAAAACAGAATGGGAAGCTTGCGGAATCTGTTTGAACAGTTAAATTCAGCATTTCTCATTTTTTAATACAATAATTTCTGTAAATTTCAGTTTAATTTGTTCACTTGCAGATCATTAATAAAACACAGGAAGAGGTGCATCCAAATATGCACTTTTCTTTCTTCCGAGCAAACGTAAGCCCATGAGGCCCTTTATAATATTTTTAAAGGAATATTGCTATAGTCGGTATTCAAATTTCAAACCTGTCCAGGCTTGCAATTATTCAGTTTAGATCCGGAGATGTATCGAGATCAAAATGAAACAATTAAGGCAGTCCCCTGGTAATACGGTGAGACTTCAAAGCCACATTTCTGGCCTACAATGATTCCCTAATGCGACAAGCACATCCGGTATCTTTATCCCAGCCTTATAATCCAGTGGTCTGAAGCCGTATCTGGTTCTCTTTAAAATTTCTCCAGATTTCCGGCACTTAATCTATGCAATTCTCATTTATTAAATCATTGAGAATCAGATGCTCTCTGCTCTCAGAACTATATGTCTGGGATGGGATTTGAGAATTTGCTTCCCTGCCTCAGTAGTATCTTTGAAAGGCTTGCTGGATGTGAAGTCCTTGAAAGATTCAATACTATCCCACTCTGTGAAAATCATGAATTCCCCCGGTTGATCAACATCCCTGTAAAGTTTTGCATCCTTTATACCTGAGTGACCTGTTTTTAGATACTTTACAACCTCCTTAAAAGTTGTCTCAAACTCATCCTCCTTTCCAGGAATCACAGAATAGAAGAATCCAACATTGATCATAATTTATAATTCATTCACACCTTAAATAGTTGGTGAGGAGTGTGGGACGCTATTCTAAGACCTACCCATATTGAACAGATTATGCCACACGCCGGTGCAGAATAAAGCGTTATCTATT
>JAJZZQ010000065.1 GCA_021797525.1 Thermoplasmata archaeon
TAATACGACTGATTGTCAACTTTGAGGTGCAAATATGGAGGAAGATGGCAGTGGCCGTAGGGTTTCAGATTTTGGCAGATCTATATGGCGTGGATCCGGACGTAATTTCAAAGGCCGACAACATATATCCAATTATTGAGGATGCTGTTAAGGCAGGAAATTTAACAAGAATTTCGTCCGATTATTATCAGTTCCAGCCAGCGGGTGCAAGTGGAGTTGTTTTACTGGCAGAGTCCCATCTGTCATTTCATACATGGCCAGAGTATGGGCTTGTAACCTTAGATATATACACCTGTGGCGATCCAAAGGGAGCTGAAACAGCTTTTGATTACCTTGTGGAACAGCTCAGTCCAGATAAAATAGATTGCAAGAGGCTGAGAAGGGGGACCTCTGTAACAGAAGAGGTAAAGGTGGAGAAGCCGGAGCACCTTATAATACAGTAATGGTGCCATTTTGAGAAGAATTTTTCCCGCTCTTCTCACTCTTATCGCAATCCTTGTCTATTTTTCTTTATTCAGAACCCTGAGCAATTTTTTTGAGATCATTTCTATTGATGTCATCTCTATAATTGCCCTTGTCATTTCAAGTGATTTATTTGTTGATGAAGCAAGATCTCTATCATCAAAGTTTCACATAAGCAGTTCCTCCATGGGGAAGTTCATACTGGGAACAGGAGCAGTCCTGGATGAGATAGCGGTTGTTCTGGATTCCTCCCTGAGAGGCTTTGGTGGAATTAGCCTTGGAACAATAGAGGGCTCAAACATACTGACTCTTGTAATACTGATAATAATGATACCTCTGGTGGTAACTGGAATTTCCAGGAAGCAAGCTGGCGGAGCGGTACTGGTTCTTCTTGCAAGTTCCATCGTCCTGCCACTGGCATTCCTTCCTGTGCATTACACACTCATATTTGCCCCTTTTCTCATACTGATATTTCTATTGTATGTATTTACCGGCAACTCTCATGGCCATGTGGAGGATGAGAAGGAAAATAAGTTCAGTATTCCTATTATGGCACTTTCAGTTTTACTGCTGGCACTTTCCTCAAATGCCCTTGTTATTTACACTGACAGGATCTCGGCAATTTCAGGTATAAGTTCATTCGCCTCTGGGTTTATTGTAACTGGCATCGCCGGTTCACTTCCTGAGATTACCATGTTTCTGACAAGCATAAGAAAAGTCGATGGACAGGCGGCCATGGGAGTGGTAATAGGGTCAACAATCTACAAGGGGACTTTTCTCCTGGCAATCTCCATGTTCATTACAAGGATATATTTTCATACAGGGTTGCAGGCCATGCTCTTTATGCTCCCAGCTTCATTTATGTTAATTTTCCTTACTTCTGTGAAAGCCAGAAAATTTTACAGTTTAATACTCGGAGCATTGATGATTATTTCAGCATACCTGATTTATTAGGTTCTGGTTCCCCAGAAAATATTCTCTTTTCTCTTAATTCGAATGATCTCCTCTAGTGTTTCCATAGTCTCATCGTCGAGACGGTTTTCCCTGAGTATTTTGACAACCGATTCAGGAATGTCAACATAAAGAGGCTCTGATGGGTTTATCTGCCTGTTTAGAGTTACACCTTCTATTGAAACTGCAACCTCCGCAGGAGCATCTGCAAACTGCTTGGATGCCTCGCCATCTCTGATGCTCTTTATGGTTCCGCCGTAACGGCCATCTGATCTTATCAGGGTATCTCCTACCTTTATCCTTCCTGAGAATATCTTAACCCCTGCGATAACAGGCTTTGTTGTTCTGAAAATGTACTCAGGCATAATCATGATCTTTGCTGGTATTGAAGTGGACTGCTTTCTCTGTTCATTTAACTGATCCTTTCTCTTTTTGTACCATTCAAGTGATTCCTCTACCAGTGAATAGATCACATCACCCGACAATATGCCTATATCTGAGGAGAAACTTTCATCTCTTGCATCTTGCGTGATTTGAACATTGAATCCTACAAGAAGCCTGTCCAGCGGATCGTTAAGTGTCGATACGTCAATAACATCCCTTCTTGTAATGCTACCTACTGAGGCTGACCTTATGGTGAATCCTTTGTCAACAAGCTCATAAGCAAGTGCCTCCAAAGAGCCAAGTGCATCCGCCTTGATTGTCAGGCCATGTTCTGATAATTTAATATTCATTGAAGATTCTCTGGAAATTTCCTGAAATGCCTCCTCGGGATCTCCCTGCACTACAATCATGGGGGAGCCTGAAACTACGTCCAGTTTGTCAGAAATAAGAACACGAATTCCAGCTGCTGAACTAACAGAACTTCTCTCGACAATTTTTCCAGACTTAGACTTCGAGTTTACAAGAAGAGCCTTCACCCTTGTAACGGATGGCCCAGAAGTCGTATTTATTGCAATCGTGTCTCCTTTTCTTAGCTTGCCCTGATAGAGAACGGTATCTAGGGTAATTCCAATTGAACCTTCGGTTTTAAGTTCAATGATGGTACCTCTTCCCAGTGTGTCCTTGAACTTGATGTCCTGTGCCAGGTACCTTTGTGAAAGCCCGGCCAGCATTACAAGGACATCCTGAATTCCGATCTCAAGTTTAGCACTGACTGGCACAATGGCGACTGTCTTTGCAAAATCAGTTATTCTGTCATACCTTTCAGTGGTCAGGCCATATTCATAGAACTTATAGACCAGATCATAAAGTCTCTTTTCCAGCTCATCAGTGTACTCCTGTCTCTGGCCCTTCATTGCCTCAGCAAATGAACTGTTCTTAGCAGGTCTGAAGAATGGAATCAGGTCAATTTTATTTGCAGCAACTATGAAAGGTGTCTTGAATTTTTTAAGAATGTTAATGGACTCAATTGTCTGGGGTTTAAACCCTTCGTTAATGTCAACGACCAGAATGGCCATATCTGCCAGAGCGCCACCCCTTGCCCTCATGTTGGAGAAAGCCACATGTCCGGGGGTGTCAATAAATAAAAGGCCAGGGATCTTGAAAGGAGATTTCTTTCCTGTAATGTTTGCCCTTTTTTCTATTTCAGAAATATCTATGTCTGTGGCACCTATTCTCTGGGTTATGCCACCTACCTCTTTTTTAGCTACTGAGGTACTTCTTATGGAATCGAGAAGTGATGTTTTTCCATGATCAACGTGACCAAGGACGCAAACTATGGGCTGCCTTAGGGTATCTGCTGACATTTTCAATCAAAATATATTCTCCTCGTCGCCACAGTTGTATTCATGGATTTCATCGCTGCTGAAGAATATTGGAAATTCGTGTTCAAATGATTCCTTCGAATCGGATGCGTGAATAATGTTCTTCTCTATACCCATTGAATAGTCTCCCCTAATTGTACCCGGTGCAGCTTTTGAGCCATCAGTTGCCCCACTCAGTGTTCTGGTTATAGAAATGCTGTTTTCTCCTTCGAGAACGGCAGCAACAATTGGTCCGGACGTGATGTATTCAACAAGGCCATTGAAAAATGGTTTTCCCTTATGGACGGAATAATGTTTTTCGGCCTGACTCTTTGTTAGGCGCATCAGTTTCAAGCCTATTATTTTAAGGCCTTTCTTTTCAAAGCGAGAAAATATTTCACCCGAAAGCTTCCTTTTTACAGCATCGGGTTTCAGGAGTACCAGTGTCTTCTCCATTTGATCACCTAGTTCTTTGAAGTCTGTTTCTTCATCGACTTCAAGTTATGGTACTCGTTTGTCCAGCGTGTTTTCCTTGGAACTCTTCCCAACTCTATCATATTCCGTTCGCACTTTCTTGAACAGAAATTGAGAAGAGCCCCATCTCTTCTTACAAAGAGAAAGCCTGTACCAGGTTCT
>JAJZZQ010000040.1 GCA_021797525.1 Thermoplasmata archaeon
CGGTGATGTAACCGTAATTGAGGTCAGCAAGGGAGACCTTATAAGAATTCCAAAAAATACTCTGCACTGGTTCAATCTGTGCGGCGAAAAGAGGATACGCGCAATCAGGCTGTTTCAGAATATGTCTGGCTGGACTCCCTACTATTCCGGAAGCAGGCTGGATGGTAGGTATCAGCCGGTCTGTATGGGGCCATCGTATATTCCACAAAAGTAATAACGTGGTGAACCTTTAATGATACAGCCAAAGGCAGTTCTACTGGATATAGAAGGAACTACCACACCTAAAGATTTTGTTTACAGGAGACTATTTCCATATGCAAAGGAACACCTGAATGAGTTTCTAGATTCTCATTCTGACGATGCGGATGTGCAGAGATGTTTGAGAAAAATAATGGAAAATTATAGCAAGGCAAGACCACCAGATAAAAATTCAGAACGGAAACTGATCAGAGATTACATTGTCTCACTCATAGATTCTGACAGCAAACTTACTGCCTTTAAGGAACTTGAGGCAATGATATGGAATGCGGGTTATGCAAATGGAGAGCTGAAGGGCGAGGTTTACCCGGATGTCCCGCCAGCAATTAGAAGATGGCACGATTCTGGTATAGTCGTTTGCATATACTCGTCTGGAAGCGTCCCTGCACAGAAAGCAATCTTTTCCACAACCCAGTATGGGGACCTCACAAGATACATTTTCTCCTATTTTGATACGAATGTTGGAGCAAAAAACGAACCGGATAGTTATGAGAGTATTTCTGGGCTCATAGGCGTAGAACCTGCCAGAATTGTTTTTGTCTCTGACAGTTTATCTGAACTTCATGCAGCTGATACTTCAGGATTTATGACTTTTTTATCTGTAAGGCCAGGTATGGACAATATACCTAATGGAAAGTCCAAAGTCGTCAGGAACTTTTCAGAATTGGGTTTCTGACTTTTTAATCTATTTTTCCACGTCGCCTTAATTCTCAAGATTTAAATGCCAATCTCCTTCAAGACCTATTTTTTAATGATCGCTCCAGCGGAAAGAAAAGGATTAATTACAATTTAGATGATTCGCTTCCATAAGACTTTGTAGATGTGAATGACAATGCTGAAAATGACAATTTCATTAAAGAACCTCAAGGAAATAGCGGATCTGCTTAACACAGTTGTTACTGAAGCCAAGTTCAAGGTTACACCTGAAGGCCTCTCCGTGAAGGCTGTAGATCCTGCACATGTTGCAATGGTTTCCATGGATATCCCACGCGGAGCCTTTGTTGAATACTCAACCGATGGGGAGGAAGAACTGGCAATAGATGTTGAGAGAGTTAAATCTGTAATAAAGCTGGCTTCACCAAGTGATCTCGTTTCAATGAGCAGAGATGGTGGAAAGCTGAGGTTCGAAATCAGCACAATTGTAAAGAGCATATCCCTTCTGGACAATAATTCAGTTACTACTCCGAGGGTCCCGCAGATAAATTCTGAGAGTTATGTGGTTGTATCAAAGAGCAACCTTGAGCGAGGGCTGAAGGCGGCAGAAGATGTATCAGATTCCATAAGGCTTACACTTAACGGCCAGGAACTGCGTGCAAGATCGGTATCAGATTCCGAGGAATCAGAGATGATTCTTCCAAAAGAAATGCTGAAGGAGATCAAATGCTCACAGACAATAAAGAGTTCTTACCCCCTTGAATACCTTCTTAAGCTCGTCAAGTCCATATCAAGTGTTGAGGATATAAAATTGAGCTTCAAGGATGACTATCCGCTCACAATTGAGTTCAAGTTTGGTCAGTCCAAAGAATCAGAATCCATTTCCGGGAATTTCCTTCTTGCACCCAGAATGGAACAGTAAATTTTTTCCAAAAACTTTTACATCATTAATGCCCCGGTATCTTCACTACCATTTCGGATAATTTTATTTTCTGGCATGAGTGAGGATAAATAATGAATTCATCTTCAGGAAAAATTTGCGGTTAATGATAACAATATTAAACGGGCGGGGAGGGATTCGGACCCCCGACCTGCAGCTTAGGAGGCTGCTGCCATATCCTGACTAGGCCACCCGCCCTTTTGTGAGGGATTGTATCCTTCTTTAAGTTTTTTCGCTGAATTTTTTGAACACAGTCATTCTTTTCTTTAGCAATTACGAATAAATTATTAAGTCAGGTTTTTAAAAAAAAGTGTTAAATCGACTCTTACAATAAAGTACTCATATGAAGATGACAATAGACGGCTGGGGAAATAATTTGAGATTTTCCTCTGCCCACTTTATCCCCGATCTGGGAAAATGCTCCAGGCTTCATGGCCATGACTATGCTGTTTCCATAGAATTAGAAGGTGATTTAAAAAATGGAATACTGATAGATTATGGCGATGTCAAGAGGATAGCAAGAAAGATTCTTGAACAGTACGATCACAGGGTTCTTATCCCCACACGCGGAACGCTCTCAGTTGCCAATGTACAGTCTAATCATGTATCAGTTGAGTACAGTGGCAAGACCATGAGTTTCTTCAGGGAGGATGTCTGTTTTATCGATACTGATGTTTCTTCCAGTGAGAACCTGGCTTCATTGATTTCCTTCCAGTTGAAGAAGGAACTAAGTGCTTATGAAAATCTGAGGTCACTTTCTCTAACACTCTATGAGGGCCCTTCTCAGGGATCATCCTTCCAAGTGAACTTAAAATGAATAAAAATGGGGTTATTCTATTGTCAGGTGGCCTGGATTCGGCTACAGTTCTTGCATATGCCATTGATAGGGGATTTCAGTTAACCGGACTCACCTTCAACTATGGGCAACGCCATTCCAGGGAGAACAAGTCCGCAAGAGCGATAGCTTCCAGGTATGGCATCGATCTGAGGGAGGCAAGGATCAACCTCTCCGATCTTATAGAGAGCTCACTGACAGGGTACGGTAATGTTGAACACCGGAATCTTGCGGATATCGAGAGCAGAGTTCCAAATACCTATGTCCCAGCCAGGAATATCATAATGATCTCTATCGCTGCAGGTCTCTGTCAGACCATAGACGCAGGGACGATTTTCATTGGGGCAAATGCTCTTGACTATTCCGGATATCCTGATTGCAGACCTGGCTTTTTCAGTGCTATGGAGGAAGCCATAAATATTGGAACTGGAACAGGAGGCAAAAACAGGATAAGAATAGCGGTCCCTCTGCAGTATCTTAAAAAATCTGAGATAATAAAAATGGGAATTAAGCTGAATGTTCCTTATGAGCTTACATGGTCATGCTACGAAGGTAAAGAAGAGGCATGCGGCGTATGTGATTCATGCCAGCTTCGCCTCCGTGGTTTTATGGATGCAGGAATTCCTGATCCTATAAAATACTCAAAATTTCCTGAATTTTATAAAAATTAATAGGATGGAAAATTTACTTGGACAGAAATTCATCTACTTTTTTACAATTTCCTTTTACAGAATCAACTGTCTTTTTCCAGAGTTCCAGTTCCTCACTGTTGAAATCTATGTCCATGATCTGCTCTACACCATTGGAACCAATCTTTATTGGGACCCCTATAAAGATTCCCTCGGCACCGTAATGCTTTGCATGGGATCCGGAAAGGTACGCTGCGCATGGAATAATTCGCATTTTGTCTCGCACAATAGATTCTGCCATGGCAGTTATGGATATTCCAGGGGCATAATATGCACTTCCTGTCTTAAGGTAATTGACAATCTCCCCGCCACCGAATCTTGTCCTCTTGATTATTTCATCGATCTTCT
>JAJZZQ010000081.1 GCA_021797525.1 Thermoplasmata archaeon
CAGCTATCAGCACGGGTATAACCAGACCTGATATCAAAAAAAGAATCAGTGTAAGCCTGGTAGTGTTCAACGGGAAAAGATCCGCAATTACTGCTATTATTATGAGAAGAATAAGCGGAAAGGCCACACCCACTGTAATGAAGCTTTCAGACAGGACACCCATGGACTCTGCATTCTGGCGAAGTCTGGCCCGGGTATCATCCTGAGATTCGTTGGCCCTGAACAGAAAGTATTCCTTAACATCGCCGCCTGAGTTTATGCTCGTAACGACACCCTGCAGAAGATCAGCCAGCCTCTGGGATGGATTTGTCCTGACAGATTCACGTATTGAACTGATTATATCCATCCCGAACAGACTGGTTCTTATATATATGAGACGGGCCTCGTCTGAAATTGCTCCATAAAGATGGTTCTCTCCCATTACACGCATCATCTCATCAATGGTAAGTCCGGATGATGCCATTGTTGCAAAGAATCCTATGGAGAGGGTCAGAACCGAGTCTATACTCTTCCTGAGCCTTGTTGCCCTCAGAGTCGGCATTTCAAGCTGTCCTGCGAGAAATATGACATTTATCAGAAACACGGACGCAGCAATGATAAATGTGAATCTTCTCTCAAAGAAGGAAAGTGGAATAGCAGCTACAATGCTTGCAACAGCAAAGATGATCTGATAAAATGCTACAGAGGAATAGAACTGTGAGGAGTTTATTCCCATCCGTGAACGCCTGAGCGTCATTTCAAGCTTCAATGACTGCTGTGTTCCAGCCTTTTTAAAATACTGAGCGAAAACTCTCTGAGGCAGCTTGACGGTAATATTCTGGGTATTTGACTGTGTAGATATCCGGGAATTCCTTGAGAGAGAAATTCTGCTCATTTACTTTCCTCTTTTTTTGAGTTATCGGAATCCTTTAAGAATCGATTAATGAGATCTTCCTTTCTCTTCTCGAAAATAGCCTTCATTCCCTGTGGTGTTTCATTCATCCTTTCGGTGAGCCTATCAAGAAAGAGGCTTTCTCCAGCCATAAGCCAGGACTCATTAATGGGGTTGAATCTGAAAACTGAATTATACATCACTTCCCCGTTTCTGCTGTCCACTCCGGATATCTCATCTATCTCTGATATTCTTCTCCTTATTCTGTTTCCGCTGCGGTAATATGTCAGGAAAATTACTATCCTGAGTCCGCTGATGAGGATCCTAGGTATTCTCATAGGTTCGGATTCAAGCCTGTTAACCAGTGAATCTATTGAATCGGCATGAATTGTGGAATAGGTAGTATGCCCGGTTGACATAGCCTGGAAAAGGGAATATGTTTCTTCGCCCCTCACTTCACCCACCACTATATAAGTGGGCCTCTGCCTCATGGCAGACTTCACAAGATCGAAGAGAGTGAGATTCTGAGTACCATAACCCATCATCTCCGATGGGATTTCTCTGGTTGCTGTGGAGACACAGTTCGGGTGCTGGATATTCAATTCCCTTGTCTCCTCTATTGTTAGAATTTTTGTGTTGGAAGGGGCAAATGACATCATTGCGTTAAGAAATGATGTTTTCCCTGATCCAGGGGGACCAGCAATCATGGCGCTCTCGAGATTCTCGACGGCAAGCCAGAGATATGCGAGGATGTTGCTGTCCGCCATTCCGCTATTCAATATGTCTGCTGGAGAGAATACTTTCTTTCTGAACAACCTTATTGTGAAACTTGATCCAAGGGATGTTATTTCCCTTCCATATGTACCCTCAATCCTGTGGCCCTCCGATGTCGTGCCATCAAGTATTGGATTTCTTACTGATATTGAACGTTTACACTTCTGTGCAAGCCGAACCAGAAAGGATGAAAGGCTATCAGGTGTTCTGAAAATGAGGTTAGTCTTCAGGACATCGTATTTAGAATGATATACAAAAAGTGGTATACCGGGTCCGACACAGGATATATCCTCGATATTAGTGTCATTGACAACAGCATCGATTATCCCATATCCGAAATAATCTCTATTAATGTAATAGAGCAATTTTTCCTGCAGGTCAGGGACTGTTTTTAAAAAATTAACACGGCAATACCGTATTACATCTTCCCTGTTTACATCAAATCCGGAACCTGACTCAAGCATAATCTCGGGAAGAAAGGTTTCAAGCTGGCCTCTGAGATCATCGTATATCTTCCACTCTTCCTTTGAAAGTTCGGGTTCTTTAATATAATAATAAAGTTCCAGATCATCCATTTTTTCCAGTATGAGTATGCTGGAATTGTTAACAGCAGGATATTTCTCAATGATCCTGAAACCCTCCATGTTGGGGGGCCCTTCCGGAGGATTGCTCTGAAACATCTCTGGTTCAAGTATCTCAGAGGGTATAAATTTTTAGCCAGTGAGCTGGGAAATTAAGGAAAAAGCAAGTCTTAAAGATTAGTTTTTACAAACTTTCATCACTTTAAAAATTCAATTAATATGATATAAAACAGGAAATACTGGTAAGTCCGAGATCAGACAAGGTTGAGGTAGTTTCCCAAAATGGTGACAAGAATGCCTATTGATACGAGAGTAAGTACCCAGAATACATAGTTGCCGGATACGGATCTTCCAATGCCTGCACCCAGCAAAGCAAGAGAGGCAATTGCCAGCAGAATCGGGATAAGACCGCTCCCCGGGATATAAACACTTGTCAGGAGAGGAATGAGTGAACCGCCAAAACCTGCAAAAACAGATATTGTTGTGCCTGTCACGGCTTCGGTAAGTATCTCCTTACCCATCTTACCCCGAATCAGATATCTGGGAGAACGCAGTACAAGTTGCCTCGAGGTTCTTGATATCTCCTCCCTCAACCTGGAATATTCCGCCACAAAAAAACTGAATCCGCCAACAAATGCACTGCCAGATGAAACACGAAGGGCCAGCCCAATACTCATCACTTCGTGGCTCAACAATGTTCTGGAGACAAGCATTATTGTTGTGATTATTCCATCAGATAGCCCCAGAGTAAGGGGGAAAAGGTAGTATTTTTTATTCATCTCTTCTGATGCTTTCTATAAGCCTTCTTCCTACCGCAATTTCATCAACACTGTGTATTACTGCACCTATATCCTCTATGCTGTTTATCAGTGCGTCATAATTGATCATGGTACCCTCAACAGTAATTATTGTTCCCATGGTTTCCATATCCATTTCTGTCACACTTACATTCACAGCTTCAACACCTGGAACCTGTTCAATAGTTGCGGCAAGGTCAAGGAGAGAAGGCCTGTTCAGTCCCTTATCAACATCAAGGATCACTCTCCTGACATTCAAGGCATATCAACTCCTGAACCACTTGGGTAAGGAAAAAATAGCTCCATGAAAGTTGCCTTCTTACCTTTGCCATTAAGATTAATTTTGGAAAAGGGCCTCAATTTCGATCTTGATATACCTATTGGATTTTAATATTAATTCTTTCTCTTTATTTCTTACTTTTTACTCTGAATCTCCGGAAAGTTTCTTCATTGCTGTATTTATCTTTCCAGCATACCTGGAAAGATCGGCTACAATGACAATTACAAATATGGAGAATATCACAGTTACTCCAAAAATTATTCCAACAAGGGACCTGCTAAGTGCGGTTGAAGGAAATACTATTGAGAAAGTGACAAGCATATAATCCACTGCTGCGATTGAGAATCCATATATTCTAACTAGAATCTTGATCTGCTGTGAAACAAATTTAACTCTTTCGTAATCTATGGATGGCTG
>JAJZZQ010000100.1 GCA_021797525.1 Thermoplasmata archaeon
GGGGGAAGTCAGTGGAAAGGGTGCCTCCTATGTCCATTATGGGCTCACATCGAATGATATCATAGATACCGCAACTGCCCTTCAGTTGAAGGACTTTTATTCCATACTGGTTGATGATCTCCTTCAGCTGCAGGATTCGCTTGTAAATCTTGTTGAAAAATATTCAGATGCGATAATGATCGGAAGAACTCATGGTCAGCATGCAAGCCCCATTACATTCGGGCTAAAGATGTCCGTATACCTTTCGGAGGTTAACAGGCATATTGAAAGGGTAAAGGAGTCAAGAAAGAGAGTCATAGCCGGAAAGATTATGGGGCCTGTGGGAACCGGTGCTTCACTTGGCGATGCTGCTCTTGAGATTCAGGACAGAGTAATGGAGATCCTTGGCATATTTCCTGAAACAGCATCATCACAGATTGTTAACCGTGACAGGTATGTTGAATATTCCGGAATTCTTGCAGGAATAGCAACTTCACTGGAAAAATTTGGTACGGAGGTGCGAAATCTTCAGAGACCTGAAATAGGTGAGGTTTCAGAGTATTTCAACAGGGAGACGCAGGTCGGCTCCAGCGCCATGCCAAGCAAGGTAAACCCCATCAACAGCGAAAATGTCTGCAGCCTTGCCCGACTAATAAGAAGCTTTGCTGTACCTGAGATGGAGGGCGCAGTAACATGGCACGAAAGGGATCTGACCAATTCAGCACTGGAAAGATTTACAATCCCCTATATGAGTATACTCACGGATTACATAATAATGAAAATGGCAGATATATTTGAGACACTTGTAGTCAACACTGGTAAAATGAAGGAGAACGTCCTCAATGATGACTATGTAATGTCAGAAAACGTGGTAACTGTGCTGACCAGAAATGGCTATGAGAGGCTCAAGGCACATGAACTTGTGAGAACATCATCTATGGAAGGGTACAGTTCTGGTATGTCTCTGAGGGAAAGTCTGACAAAGAACGGAATTCTGGACATACTCTCGCGCAGTGAGTTTGAATATGCAATGAATCCTGAAAGTTTCACCGGCAAAGCTTCCGAAATATGCAGAAGAACTGCCACTGTGTCAAGAAGGATTAGAACGGAGGCGTATAACTGGTAGAATGGAAAGCCAGAATGAGCCGCTTAGAGAGATAATATTCGCAGAGCTCAAGAAGAGGCCGAAGTCCATTTCTTCTCTGAATGAAACCCTGAATTCAAATGGAGTAAAGGTTAACCGCCATTACCTGAGTGGATACCTGAAGGCACTTCAGGAACTGGGTATGCTCAATGAAAATAGCATCAAGCCTGCTATTGTGTATTCAATATCCAAGGATCCTAAGACTGACCTTTACAGGGCTGTTGGAATATGTGCCAGGAAGATTTCATCCATAGAATCTGGAAATTACGCACTGCTTATACTTTACTCATTATTCAGAAGACCCATTCTCTCTTCCGAAATCGAGAGATGCGGTGTAGACCAGCCTACGAGATTTACCATTATCTCTGACGAAGAAAAATCAGCAATTTTACCAAAGGCTCTGTCACTTGGAATAGATGTCCGCAGCACCGACAAGCTCATGGAACCTGAAAGCGACATGAGAAACAGAGACAAAACTGTAGAATACCTATCATCATTGATTCTTCAGGCATTCAACCTGGATGAATCTCACGGCAAAGGATATATTCAGACAAAACTCGATTTCTGAAATTGAAATTCACTGATTTCCCGGGCGGTAATCCACTTCTTTTATAATCATATGCCCTGACTGCCCCTTCCATCTGGTTTCAGAACTCACAATCCTGAGATTCTTCTGCATGAATCCGGTGACAAAGGTTTCGTATTCACCACCCTCGCCTGAAATGTTAAGGCCGACTTTTCTGTTTCTCTCCTTTAGTATTCTGATGAAGTTATTATCTATTTCCTTACCAAGATCCTCCTCTTCCATACCTTCCGCAGATACAGAAACTATTATGGCATGGAGATCCCTGAGAAGCAGTTCTCGAAGGATCATCTCCTGGTCTACAAGCCATAAAGGAGTATAAAGGCACATATGAAGTTCAGTGCATATAGACTCCAATCTCGTCTTCTGATAACTGGATGCTATAGCTCCAGCAATGATTGCCCTGAATCCTTCATGAGCAAGATTCTCCAAAGTCTTCCTGACATTTTCCTCACTCACCTGCTCCCAGTCAAGTCCAAGCATTTTCGCTGTGTATGATGCCATAGCAGCATTTGGGACATGATACATGAAAGAATCTTCCTGCGGAATAACTGTTAGCGATAAACTTACATCAAACCCCTGCTCCATTGCTGTCAGGGTTGACAGAAAAGAATCCTTCCCTCCAGACATAAGAGCTACAGATTTCACTTTACAGGAATACCTTCTTTAATTAATTATTTAAGGAACTGCCAATGACAAAAGCTTAAATTTGATTGTCCAATTGGCAACAGGGGCACAGGATCATCTGAAATACAAAATGATGACCAGTGGTTATCCCTTAAAGAATGGAGGTTATGAAATGTCTGTAGAAGTAGGAAAAAAAGCACCTGAATTCAAAGCACTTGACTCTGGCCTGAAGGAAAAGAGCCTTTCAGATTATAAGGGAAAGAAGACTGTACTGGCATTCTTCCCGGGAGCATTCACCTCTGTATGCACTAAGGAAATGTGCACATTCAGAGATTCAATGGCAAATTTCAACAAGTTGAATGCCACAGTTGTTGGCATAAGCGTAGACCAGCCTTTCTCACTGGCAGAGTTTGGAAAACAGAACAAGCTCACATTTGATCTGCTCTCTGACCCTGAGAGAAAGATAAGCAAAGAATACGGAGCTCTTCACGAGAAATTCCTTGACAAGCCTGGACTTACAGCCTCAAAGAGAGCTGTATTTGTTCTAGACAAGGACGGGGTCGTAAGGTACAAGTGGGTAAGTGAAAACCCCGGAGTCGAGCCTGACTACAAACTGATAGAATCGGAGCTGGCTAAACTTAACTGATCTATAAGAGGGACTCTTTGAACAAGGATCTATCGCGGAAACTAATTGCTATTGCCTATTCCAGCAAGAAAAGGGACTCAGGAATGACTGCACAGGAGATTACCAACCTTATCTCTTTCAAGAGAGGGCTCCTGAGCCCCGAAGTAGTTGCAAAATTCCTTGATGCCTCAGTAAAGGAGGGCCTCCTTGTTCAAAGAGATACACTTTATTTACCTAATTTCAGCACTTCTGGTATTGTAGTGCCGCTTGATTTTTCTGTTGATTCAGAGGAACTTTTCAGTGAATCCCCAGACAGGCCAGTGGTTGACCGGATGCTGGAAGCCATAACTGCATCGGGCAAAATGACCAAGAAGGATGCCATATCAATGGCGAAGGATCTTACGAATTCAATGAAATATATTGATTTCGAAATTGCACTTTTAGCAGTAATGTCTGATAATTCAATTGAAAACAGATCTTTTTTGAAAGAGATTGTTGAAAAAAGGTCCGTTGGGTATAAAAATTAATCTGCCTTTAACCTCTGGGCAATTTTGATGGCCTGATCCACATCATTCAGCTCCATGGCAATATCCGATGCAAGATCATACATGAATATGAGTGATTTCCTGAATTCCTTCCTCTCTTTCTTGTTCTTTATGTGTGCTGTAATCTTGTCCACAAGTTCCAGGGCTTCAAGTGAAACCGCGAGAGATTTCTCCTCATCCTTTTTTCTTATGAGAC